>NZ_JABKBZ010000060.1:0-34154 GCF_013166635.1 Lentimicrobium sp. S6
AAAGTAAGATTGCATATGTTTTTTGACATAAAAAAGATAAAAATGTTTCATGTTTCTAAATTGGCCAAAATGAAACAGAACCATAATGGTTATCACCTCACTAGTTGATAAAATGGGCTTCCTTTTTGGTTTATTTCCTAAGGTGTGAGAATCCATAGTTTTGAAAAATTCAAAACAAAAATCATCTGCTAAATAAAATATTTCGGTAATTTTGTTGCTGGAGATATTCATGGGTTTTATTGTTAATTGTTTGATTGTCAGTCACAAAGATAATAAATACTCATGAAATCTCCTAATTTTATGGTCAAAAATATTACGATTAACAACTGAATTTCAGATAGTTAAAAACCGAACTCAGGTTTTGAATAAAATACTTATAATCTGTGTTTATCATCAAGCAATTTTAAGAACCTATCAAAATCAGATTCGAATAATTTATCTTGCACTATTCTAAATTTCTCATATTCATTTTCAGCTTTTAGTTTTGCTTCTAACATCGATATCTTACCTGTATCTCTTAAGATTGGATAATCAGATAATTCAAGGAATTTCATCAAAAATAATTCCCAATCTTTCATATTCATCACTTGGCGATTTGTAGCTCTTGTTTCAGCTAAGTCAAGATAAGCACTGACGATACGTTCCAAAGATTTTATATGTTCCTTATTCAAATAGTTTTTGGCTATTGAAACATCATTTTTTAAAATTTTCCCTTCGGGGGCTTGTTTCCATGTTTTCAAACCCATGTGTATTTTCAGAGCGTCGGCTTGTGTGTAAATGATTTCAGCAGCGGTTTTTCCTGTTATGGCCCAATGCAATTTATTTTGAACCGACGCAAAAAAGTGTTTGGTAATTTCATCCTTAGAATCATAATCGGCAGATAGTGCAAATATGTCTGTTATTTTCTGGTATAAACGGCGTTCACTCAGTCGGATTTCACGAACACGTTCCAGCATTTCATCGAAATAGTCTTGACCAAAGTGTTTGATTTGCTTTAGGCGTTCATCATCCATTGCAAAGCCTTTGATGATATACTCATGCAAAATACCAGTTGCCCACTTTCGGAACTCAATAGCCCGATGTGAATTTACTCGATAACCTACTGAAACAATAGCTCTCAGATTATAATATTTTACTTCTTTTTTTTGTGTCTTACCTTCTATGGCACCATGTTGAGTGGTTAGTGCAAAATTTGCACATACCACTTTCTCATTCAATTCTCCAGATTCAAAAATATTTTTCAAATGCTTACTAACGACACTTCTGTCTTTTTCAAAAAGCACAGAAATTAGTTTTTGAGTAAGCCAGAGTGTTTCATCTTTAAAGTAAACATCAATGTTTACTTTCCCATCTGATGTCTGGAATATGACAAAATTAGGGAACTTTTGTAAATCATTAGTATGTTGTTTTCTATCATTCATTTTCTTTATTCCTAGTCCATTTGCCTATAAAACTTTTCTTCTATTTAAATGATACGAAGATAAGATTAAATATCTCTGTATTGAGGGGATTTTATGATGTAAATAATTTTTGAAATTATGAATTTAGATTTAATGTAATTCTTTAACTATATGAAAACAGACTCCATCTCCACTCATTTTACCATTCAACTCATCTAACAAAATTAAATTCCTTTTGTGAAGAACGAAACTATAAACCTAGACCAGATTTATAAGATGGCTTCCTCTAATTCTTATGCTATTGATTTGTCTAAGTAGTCTCTGCAAGAAAAATCCGATAACTGCCTTATGCTTTTACTGAAAATAGTTATTGACAAAAGTCAACTCCTATATTTTTACAAAATGCAAGCCCTGCCTAGCCATCAGGCAGGCTTGTTCTCGAAGCTTTCTTATGATTGACTCATGGATAATGTATAGTTTTCTTGCAAGCACTAAATAGAAGTACTGTATTAGGTCGGATTTTCAATCCGACACTGTGGGATTACAAATCCAAGCAAGGGGTTTTACTGTTTATTTAGATTTGAATTTTTTATAACAAGTTTTGTTCATGGAGAGATTCTTCAATATCCAGTTTAATTAGTTCCCAATATTTATTTTTTAAACAAATGGGATCTAGATCTATATCGACTTGGCTAAAATCTATAAGCTTTTTAATAATTTCCATTGGTGTATAACTATAGGGAGATCTTAATGTATAAAATCCAATCATGTCCTGCCAAGTAAAATGTTCCATCAATTCATGTAAATCCCAGAAATCTTTTTTACGACCACTATGACCAATAACCTCTAGCTTCATGGCGGCAACTTCTTGTAATTGAGCTATTCTAATCCTTTTAGATTTTAGCATAGGAAAAACAAAAGTATCAGTATGAAATAAGTCAATTTTAATAGTATTCTGTTCATTATCTCCTACGAAATAAGACTTTCCCATACTATTATTGACACCATATCCCATATCTACAAAGTTGAAATGATGGAGGAGGAGTTTGTCAGTGATTAGGGTCGACGACCCGTACTCCGTACCTCGAAAGAAAGCATATTTGGATTTCAATGGCTGTATAAATACAAATAATAATTGCTCATTTTTAGGAATTTGGTGCAGCGCATCAATCTATTTATAGAAAGTAATGACTGTGTTTTTTTAAGCTGCAGAGCAGCGTACTATAAATACAATTACGCATTGGATTCTAATTTTATTTGAATACTAAATCTGGTTATGCAGCTTTATCGGATTTAAGGTGCAAATTCGAGCTAGTGGGGTATTAAATTGTTTATTTAAAATTCTCAACAGAATCAAATGCGTGTTAGGGTGCTATATATCTTTTTTTATAGGCTTAATTCCATACTTATAAAGCTTTTCTCCATCATCAGTTAATTTAAAACCACTAAACCAATCTCCTGGTTCTGTTGCAAATCCTCCACTTATGATCAATGTTTCGTATTCAAAATTTCTTGGACCACAACTAGTATGATTATTAGAAGTAATTTCATGACCAAATCTTTCAAGATCTAAGAAACCTTCATAAGCCTTTGGGTTTAATCCATCTAATGTTGTTAGAATTTGGATAAACTGGCTGTAACTTAGTTTCTCATTGACATAAGCTTTAAAAAGATTTGAAATTATAATTGTTTTCCCAATTTCAACATTTCTATCGATATATATCATCAGTTTCTCTGCAATTCATTTTGTGAATTTTTCATCACTTTGTACTTTTGTTCTAAATCGTTCTAGTTTCTTCTGATTGATCGAACCATCGTTAAAGCTAGAAATAAATGTCAATAGCTTTTTTGCAAACCAAAACTGATTGATTGCTATCCCAGTTCTAACTATTCCAACAATTGATTTTATTATCGGAATTTCCTTTAAGGTTTCATTTTCTATTAAATCATCAATATAAATTTCAGAATAGTCTATTGACAAATCAAATGTTGGATTAAATAGTTCAGAAACTAATTCATTGCTAATTCCCTTTTGATCTATAGGTTTGATTTTTTCTTTTGGTGTAATTTCTTCCATTTTTACTAATGTTTTAAAAAAGGTAAAGATACAGCTATTCTACCTTAAAGGAATGTAAAACAGATATTATAAATTATCAAAATTTATTAAATATAGTATTAATGAGATTTTTATTTTTAGTACCAACCAAAAAAAAAGCCCACTCTTACGAGCAGGCTTTAATATCATAAAACAAAAATCAACTATTGTTCTTCGTCCAATAGGATTTTTAGCATTTGAATTCCACATTGTGAAATTACTGTTCCAGGGCCAAATACTGCGGCTGCACCTGCTTCGTAAAGGAAATCATAATCTTGGTGAGGGATTACTCCTCCAACAATTACCATAATGTCTTCAAGACCTAATGCTTATTCAGCATAAATACCAGTCGTGATCTGTGATCCTTTTTTGAATTCTAAGACTGGATGAGTAATGCTTTTAAAGATATAGTTATTACCATCTTTTATAAAAGCCTCAAAATATAAGGTCGTGGGATTTACAATATAATCATTCAGGTCAAATTTTGCAATTCCTTCGGAGTTACTAAGTACCTGCATTTCTATAGTTGGTAATACTTCATTTAGATCAACTTCTTCTGTAAACATCATGATAGTATAGCCCGATTTGAGATTACCTTCTAGGTCTTTTACTGTGAAAATTACTTGGGTATTGCTTATGGTTGTAGTCGTAGTTGTTGTAGCTGTATTGGAAGTTGAAGTAGAATCTTTGCTACAACTTGAAAGAAATGTTAACACTAAAAAGGTTAATAGGAGGAAGGATACGTTCTTTTTCATTTTTTTGATGATTTGAGATTAAAAATTAATAGTAATAGATTTGGTTTGTCCTTTCTCGATAGTAACTGCCGAACTGCCAAGAACAACGTCGTTAGTTCCGAATACACCAAAATAGAAGGTGGTTTGAGAATCGATAACATCTAAATCAAATGTATCTTCTAAATTGAATTTTGCTATGCCACTGGATTCTGTTATTACTTTTTTATCTGAAAAAAACGAGGTGAAAAATGTTGTACTAGGCCCTTTTTGGTCCGAAAACATACAAACTGTAACTCCAGCTTGAGGAATAGATGATTCTTTTACAGTTACATTGACAAAGGCATCAGCTTCATCCTTTTTACATCCGGTAAAGAAAAGAGATAATAATAGCGTTAAAAACAATAATTTTTTCATTTGATAGGTTATTTTATGTTTAATTTTAAATGATCTCAACTTTTATACGAACGCAAAAATAAGAAAAATGATTTAAATAGCTAAGTAAAACGTAATAATACTATTTGGTGTCAGAATCAGTTGGTTAAGCAAAAAAAAAGCCCACTCAAAATGAGCAGGCTTAAATATCATAAAAGAAAAATCAACTATTGTTCTTCGTCCAATAGGATTTTTAGCATCTGAATTCCACATTGTGAAATTACTGTTCCAGGGCCAAATACTGCGGCTGCACCTGCTTCGTAAAGGAAATCATAGTCTTGGTGAGGAATTACTCCACCCACAATAACCATAATGTCTTCGCGACCTAATGCTTTTAATTCTGCAATGACTTGTGGAACTAAAGTCTTATGTCCTGCTGCTAAACTTGATACACCTAATATATGTACATCGTTTTCAACGGCCTGACGAGCAGCTTCTGCTGGAGTTTGGAATAGTGGTCCAATGTCTACATCGAATCCGATATCGGCATATCCTGTAGCCACTACTTTGGCTCCTCTATCGTGTCCATCTTGTCCCATCTTCGCAATCATAATACGAGGACGACGACCTTCTTGCGTTGCAAATTTCTCTGCTAATCTTGTTGCTTCTTGGAACATCTTATCGTTTTTAGCTTCTGCTGAATAAACACCAGATATAGAACGAATAACGGCGCTATAACGGCCATATTTAGTTTCTAATGCATCAGAAATCTCACCTAAGCTGGCGCGTTTCTGAGCTGCATCTACTGCCAACTCTAATAGATTACCTTCACCAGTATTTGCTGATGTTACTAAGGCTTGAAGTGAAGCTTGGACTTCTTCTTCGTTTCTATTGTCTCTTAATTTCTTAAGACGAGCAATTTGAGCCTCTCTTACTGCAGAGTTGTCAATATCTAAGATATCTAATGGATCCTCTTTTTCTAAACGATATTTATTCACTCCAACAATAGTATCTTTATGTGAATCGATACGGGCTTGCTTACGTGCTGCAGCCTCCTCAATTCTCATTTTTGGTACACCAGTTTCAATAGCTTTAGCCATTCCGCCTAGCTCCTGAACTTCTTCGATTAAAGCCCAAGCTTTGTCGGCTATTTCCTTGGTCATCGATTCTACATAATAAGAACCAGCCCATGGGTCGAGAGAACGACAAATTTGAGTTTCTTCTTGCAAGTAAATCTGTGTATTACGAGCAATACGAGCAGAGAAGTCGGTAGGTAAAGCAATAGCTTCATCTAAAGCATTGGTATGTAGAGATTGAGTATGACCTAAAGCCGCACTTAAAGCCTCCACACAAGTTCTTCCCACGTTATTGAAAGGATCTTGTTCTGTTAAACTCCAACCAGAAGTTTGACTGTGAGTTCTTAAAGCCATTGACTTAGGATTCTTAGGATTGAATTGTTTTACAATCTTAGCCCAAAGCATTCTGGCTGCTCTCATCTTAGCAATTTCCATGAAGTGATTCATACCAACTGCCCAGAAGAAAGAAAGGCGAGGAGCGAAGGCATCAATATCCATACCTGCATTAATTCCTGCTTTCAAATATTCTAAACCATCGGCTAATGTATAAGCCAATTCGATATCTGCTGTGGCACCAGCTTCTTGCATGTGGTAACCAGAGATAGAGATAGAATTGAACTTAGGCATTTTCTTAGAAGTATATTCAAAGATATCTGCAATAATCTTCATTGAAGGTAGAGGAGGGTAGATATAAGTGTTTCTCACCATGAACTCCTTCAAAATGTCATTCTGAATAGTTCCACTGAGTTCTTCGAGTTTAACCCCTTGCTCCAATCCTGCAACTATATAAAAGGCCAATACTGGAAGTACCGCACCGTTCATAGTCATAGAAACAGACATTTTATCCAAAGGAATTTGGTCGAATAAAATCTCCATGTCTAAAATGCTATCTACAGCCACACCTGCTTTTCCCACATCACCAGTCACACGCTCGTGATCGGAGTCATAACCTCTGTGAGTAGCCAAGTCAAAGGCAATAGATAAACCTTTCTGACCAGCAGCTAAGTTTCTGCGGTAAAAAGCATTAGATTCTTCAGCAGTAGAGAATCCGGCATACTGACGAACAGTCCAAGGACGCATAGCATACATGCCTGAATAAGGACCTCTTAAAAACGGAGGAAGTCCGGCAGCATAATTTAAATGCTCCATGCCTTTTAAATCATCAGCAGAATAAACCGGTTTTACCGAAATTTTCTCTGGTGTATCCCAATAGTTTTCAATCTTATGCTGCTTTTCCCATTCCTCAGTAGTCTGAGTGGAAGCAGGATTTGATTTAATCTGTATATTCTTAAAATTTGGTTTCATCTTTCTTCTCCTTTGATTATTCAATAATTCCCAATTCTTTTTGATAAGCGGTAAGCTCCTCAAGAATATTGGATTTCACATGAATCAATTTGCTTAAACCATTAGCCTTAAATTCTTCGATTAGGTTTTTAGGATATCCAGCAATAACACCAATAGTTGTGTCTTTAGTTGCTTTGGCAAATTCCATACCTACTTCAGCATAATCGTCATCGGAGCTACAAAGAACCACGATTTCAGCATTGGCAGCTTTAGCCGCTTTTAATCCTTCTTCGATAGTAGCGAAACCATTATTGTCTTGAACCTCAAAACCAGCAACAGCAAAGAAATTACAAGCAAATTGTGCTCTGGCTTTTCTCATGTTTAGGTTTCCTGTAGTCAACATAAATGCCAAAGGACGCTTGTTTTCTTTTGAATACATATCAGTAGTGAAACGAAGCATTTCGAAGTCTTGAGTCACACGGAATTGTTTCAAAGTTTTAACAGTGGCATTTTTCGATGTTAAATCGAATGGCTTTAAGCTATCAGGATTTATCACATGGTCAAAATGCTCAGTGAAGTTAGGATACTGGTTGGTACCTAAATAAATCTCTTTACGCTTAGCAGCAAAGTCTTTTCTTTCTTCAGCAGATTTTTCAATGTCATCTTGAATAAAGCCTTGTTTGATGGCTTCAGTATATCCACCTAGTTCATCCACTTTAAGGAATAATTCCCAAGTTTTTTCTATCAATTCATTGGTTAATGACTCAATATAATAAGAACCGGCAGCTGGGTCAGCCACTTTGTCGATAAAGCTTTCTTCTTTCAATAATAATTGCTGATTACGAGCTATTCTTTCAGAGAATTCAGTTGGCCATTCGAAATTGGCATTATATGGAAGAACAGTGAAAGAATCAGTACCACCTAATAAAGCAGAAAAAGATTCTGTAGTTGTTCTTAGCATATTCACATGGGCATCATATACCGTTTTATTCAAACTGATATTAGAAGAGTGGATATGCATTTTAGTTTTCTCGGCATTCTCAGGACCATATGCATTCACAATATTAGCCCATAAAGCTCTTGCAGCTCTAAGTTTAGCTATTTCCATGAAATAATTAGAACCAACACCAAAATGGAATTTAATGCGAGGAGCAATATCATCAACAGATAGGCCTTCGTCAGTTAAGCGAGTGATGTATTCAGCGCCCATGCTTAAACTATAAGCTAATTCCTGAACCACATTAGCTCCAGCATTTCTCAAATTCAATCCATTTACACTTAGTGTTTTGAATTTAGGAAGGAATTCTGCTGCTTGAATGAGCTGAGCAGCATGTTTGAAAGCATATTCTTCTGATTGGCAGTAATGGCCTTTGAAGGTTAAGTTGAAGAAAGGATCGAAATCCACAGAACCTTCAATATCCTCAGGTGCTCTATTATATTTCTTCACTAACTCTTCGTAAACTGCAATTACTTTGTGAGCACCAGTTCCAATTTTGAAGTTAACTTCTACGCTATCGGCTTGGATGTTCTCCATTAGTTTCTCAATATCAGAAACCTTTGCAATATATTTGTCACTAAAGATAAAGCATAATGAATTAACTCCTTTCATTAAAATATCTAAAGCTTTTTTATTCGCTTTTTCAACGTCGTCAACAAAAATATCTTGTCTTACTAACCAATCGTTATTATGTTTTTTGGTTCCTCTAACATAAGGGAATTGGTCTGGCTTATTATCCAGATAAGTGATGTTTTCAAGATCTTCGCTGCGATAAAAAGGTTTAACCTGAATACCTTCGGGACTATTCCAAAATAATCTTCTAAGATAATCGGCACCTTTCAAATCTGTTTTGATTTTCTCTTCCCACTGTTCAGTCGAAACTGGGGCGAAATCCTCAAACAGGTTTTGATTTGTTTTATCCTGACTCATAATTTAATATTTAAAATTCAAATGGTATTTCTTGAATGTATTTTACTATATTTTTCAATATGCAAATTTAAAACTTTTATAGCGTCCAAATCAGGTTTTCGTTAAAAGGATAACAATATATAATGAGTCTAATTATTAGTTGGTTTTTAATAAATCCAATTTAATGTCTAAGTGGAGTGTAAAGCAATTCAAGTTTCATGTAATCAATGTATTTGAGGCTACACTCGAATTAGTATTTTTGTAAACTGAGCTTTTGATTTTTAGAAAATATTAGGCCTACATTCTAAATAAGGAAGGGGAGACTTTTGTTAATGGACTTATCCAAAAATTTTAGAAAGTTTTTTTGGCATAAAATTACTATTGTGTTTTTTGGGTAAGAATAGTATGTGCGGTATATATAATATGATGTTCGAATTATAGATTAATTATCAATAGCGTCCGAATAATTATTAAAGATTCCTCGCTACCCATCGTAATGAACGAGTGTTTAGGCAAAGAATAGGAAGAAGGGGTTTGCTTTTGGCATTGAAAAAAGCAAACCCTTTCTTCCTTCCTATCATATTCTAATACGCTGTCATTGGCAACGTAATGTGATGAAATGAAGAATCTTTTTCACTATAAAAACTTGTATTGGACAGTATTGATTATTTATTGTTTTTTTTTTGATATCATTTGTGAAATAACTCAATCCTTATGGAGTTCTTGTATTTCTATTCCTCCCAAAAATCAACTCTATATTATATTACATCAATCGCCATAAAATCCTATTTTTGCAGCATGAGTAAAAAGCAAGAGTTAAGCCCAGAGGAAATCGTAGAATTTGGATTACGTCATACCTATGGTAAATTGGTAAAAGAAGGTTTCGAAATATTATCTGTAATGCCTGAAGTCAATATGGATCCACAAATTCTAGCCATAAAAGAAGATCAACTTTATTTTATTGTCATTAGAACTGATGTGTACCCTAATGTAGGTGACCTGCCTTCCATTTCACGAATTTCTCAAGTTAACGAGCATGCCAAAAAACACAATGCTATCACTAAATTTGTGAGCTTAGGAATTCTTAATGCTAATGCAAAAACCGAAGAAGAAAAATCGAAGCTCTATAAAGGAGGAGAGTTTTATATTAACTATTCGGGTTTAAAAGAGTTGGTTCGGGTTGTTGGATAGTAGGCCCAAGTTGACAGAATCTGTTGAAAATTAAATTGGGCTATTCTAATTTCAATTATTGAGGTGTTTAGACAAGTACTTATCCAAAATTATAAAATAAATACCTAACATTATAATATTTAGTCTTTTTCATTTGCCAATTGCCGACGCTTCGGTTAATGACGATATTATCATTATCGCTACATTCATTATAGCTAACAGCATCGTCATATAATGGGAGCGAAAAAAGCATGCTCCAAAACAAATAGTTCTACAGTTTAGTAAATCACGCTTATAGCATGTTAAATTAGATAATGCTAAGCTAAGTAAGAAATTGAACACCTCAATTAAATTTTGTAAAATAAATAAGCTAATCTTGGGCTTTATTCAAAAGCATAGGTACAAAGCTAAATCTACCATGTTCACTTTTTTCAAACTCACTCTCTGAAACTCTTGTGATACTTGTCATTTCTTGAATACCCTCTTCAATATCTACAGGGATAACTAATTTACCACCAATTTTTAATTGTAATAAAAGGTCATTGGGAATAAAAGGGGCTCCCGCCGTTACAATCGCTTTATCAAAAGGGCCGAATGTGGGAAGTCCTTTATAACCATCCCCATAAAAAGTCTTAATATTTCTATACTTTAATAGAGCGAGGAATTTTTTTGTTTTCTCGTAAAGTTTTTTTTGGCGTTCTATGGTGAATACTTTAGCTCCCATTTCAGCCAAAACACAAGCTTGGTAGCCAGAGCCTGTTCCTACTTCTAGTACTTTGTCCCCTTTTTTAATCTCTAATAATTGTGATTGAAAAGCTACAGTATAGGGCTGAGATATAGTTTGCCCACTTCCAATAGGAAAGGCTTGATCCTGATATGCAAAATTTAAAAAGCTAGAATCCAAGAATTGATGGCGTGGAATATTATTGATGGCTTCTAATACTTCCTCATCATGAATTCCTTTATTTCGTACAATTCCGACTAGTTTTTTGCGTAATCCTTTATGTCTGTAGTTGTCCTCTAACATTTATTAAATTTTTTTGCGAAAATAAGGAATTACTAGTCCATAAAAAAAATTACTTTTGCAAAAAACAATAAACATGTCAAAACTAAATATTGGCCTTCTTGGAGCAGGGCATCTTGGTAAAATTCATTTGAAATGTATACGTCAAGTTGAGGATTTCAATCTCATTGGTTTTTTTGATCCAAATGAAGAGAATGGTAAGAAAGTGGAAGCAGAGCTGGAAGTGAAACGATTCTCAAGTATCAAAGAATTGATCAATGCTTCAGATGCTATTGATATCGTTACTCCGACTATGAATCATTTTGAATGTGCTGAAATGGCTTTGAAAGCTGGAAAACATGTGTTTATTGAAAAGCCAGTGGCCAGTTCTCCAGAGGAAGCAGAGAGATTATTGGAGTTAGAGAGAGAATTTGGAGTTAAGGTTCAGGTTGGTCATGTGGAGCGTTTCAATCCTGCTTTTGTTGCCGTTCAAAATAAATTTGATTCTCCAATGTTTATTGAAACTCACCGTTTGGCTCAATTTAATCCTCGTGGTACTGATGTGCCAGTGGTTTTAGACTTGATGATTCACGATCTGGATATTATTTTAAGTACGGTTAAGTCAAAGCTGGTTAATGTAAGTGCAAGTGGTGTAAATGTAGTTAGCGATACTCCAGATATTGCCAATGCTCGTTTAGAATTTGAAAACGGTTGTGTAGCCAACCTTACTGCCTCTCGTATCTCGATGAAGAACATGAGAAAGAGCAGATTCTTCCAAAAGAATGCTTATATATCTGTGGATTTCTTGACAAAAGAATCAGAGATAGTTAGTATGTCGGATGTGGATGAGAATGATGTAGATCCTTTGGCTATGATTTTAGAACTTGGTGAAGGCAAAATAAGCAAAGAAATTCATTTTGAGAAGCCTATTGTTGAAGAATCTAATGCGATTGTTGAAGAACTGATTAGTTTTGCTAAATCAATTATTAATGATACACAAACAGCAGTAACTTTAAATGATGGTTATCAGGCCTTAATGGTAGCTCATCAAATAGTAGAAAAAATTAAATCATAATACTAAAATCAAATTCTAGACGTTAGCAAATTGAGTTCATTTTGTTTAAAGCATTTTCATGATAAAAATCTACCCTAAACTTTTGTTTTTGGTTTCTGTCCTTCTTTTAGCCTCCTGCGTGAAGAAAATGGATGAAACTTACATTCCTTCCTATATTAATATTGATGAAATTAATGTCTTAACATCGAGTTCGCAAGGATCGTCCTCAAGTTATATTACCGATGCTTGGGTGTATCTAGATGGGGATGATAGAGGAGCCTATCCTTTACCATCTCGTATTCCATTATTGGCAGAAGGAGAGCATTTGGTGAAAATAGCACCTGGAATTAAATTAAATGGCGTAGTGGGAACTCGAGTTCCTTATCCTCTGATGGAGCCTGTAGAGGTAGATTTAAACTTGATAAAAGATAGTGTTAAAAACTTGAATATCGATGTTAGATATAGGAGCAATAGTAAGTTTGAGATGATTGAAGATTTTGAAAATTCAAATTTAAAATTTGAAACTACTACAAATAATAAGGCTACTTTTAGGACAACACATTCTTCCTCTGATCCTTTAGATTATGTTTTTGAAGGCGTGCATAGTGGAGGAGGCTTTTTAAATGCAGAAAATAGTTATTTTCAGATTATCACCAAGCAATTATTCGAAGAATTACCTAAACAAGGGGTTCCAGTTTTTATTGAACTCGATTTTAAATGTAATACAACCATTGTGCTTAGTGTGATGTCTTATAGAAATGGAATTGGTGAATCACAAGATTTGATTTATTTGAGTACAACCGATGAATGGAAGAAAATATATATTAATCTAACAAGCACTATTAGTTACGATACTGATGCTTTTCAATATAAATTTCTTTTAAGTGCCAATCATAATGCCAATCTTGAAGAATCAGTGGTTCTAATAGATAATTTTAAACTCATATATAGAGATATAGAAAACTAGCAGATGAATAAATCTTTACAAAAACTTAAGTATATTCTTTGGGATTTATTGGCTGCAAGTGTAGCTTGGAGTCTTTTTTTTATTTATCGTAAGCTACTCATAGAACCCAATATTTTTGAACATTTAAATTTCGTTTACGAAGATGTGAACTTTTGGGTGGGATTGATTATCATACCTATATTTTGGAATATCCTATATGTTTCAACTGGAACTTATAGAAAGGTCTACAGAAAGTCAAGATTAAAAGAACTCAGCCAAACCATAACCTCCTCAATTATTGGTGTAGCAGTTATTTTCTTTACACTTATTCTTGATGATCAGATCATTTCTTATAAAAACTATTACGATCTCATTTTAGTACTTTTTCTAACTCATTTTATTATTACCTATACTGGTCGTTTATTAATCACATCCAGAACTATTCATCGTATTCATAAAGGAGCAATTGGTTTTAATACTTTAATAGTTGGTAGCAATGGAAATGCTGTAAAAGTTTATAATGATTTAATCAATCAAGAATATTCTTCTGGTAACTTCTTTATCGGCTTCGTGAATGCGAAAGAGTATAAGAAATTCAAAATGAGCTCTATACTTCCTCATTTAGGTACGGTACAAGATATTTCACAAATACTAACTGATTATCATGTTGAGGAGGTTATTATTGCTATTGAGCGTTCAGAAACGGATTTGATTACTTCTATCATTACTGAATTGGAAATGCACGATGTTGTGATTAAAATCATTCCACTATTTCAAGATTATATTTTCGGAAATATTAAAACAAGTGGGATTTTCCAGACTCCTTTGGTTGAGATATCTCCAGATTTAATGCCAGCTTGGCAAATTACATTGAAAAGAGTATTCGATATAGTAGTGAGCATCATTGCTATGATTCTTTTGATTCCTGCATATTTAGGAACAGCCATAGCAGTTAAATTAGGAAGTAAAGGGCCTATCATCTATTCTCAAGAAAGAGTTGGTTTGCATGGTGAGCCTTTCAAAATGCATAAATTCAGATCTATGTATAGCGATGCAGAGAAAAGAGGAACTCCTCAGCTTTCAAGTAAATCGGATCCTCGTATCACTCCTCAAGGACGTTTTATTCGTAAGGTTCGTTTAGATGAGATTCCTCAGTTCTTTTCTGTGATTAAAGGTGATATGTCCATTGTTGGCCCAAGACCTGAGCGACAGTTTTTTATCGATAAAATATCTGAAAGAGCTCCGCATTATAGACTTCTTCATAAAATTAAGCCTGGTATTACAAGCTGGGGACAAGTTAAATATGGTTATGCTGAAAATGTAGACGAGATGATTGAGCGCTTGAAGTATGACGTTCTATATCTGGAAAATATGAGTTTGGCCATGGATATGAAAATTCTTATTTGGACTGTATTAATTGTGGTTCAGGGTAGAGGCAAGTAGGATTTAAATATTGACCCTCCAAGACTCTTATTTTGAAAAACACACTTAATCAAGAAATACATACATGCATTATCCCTAGCATTAATGAAAAATGTGAGAGTTTTGGTAGACTTATTCATTAAGATATGATATATTAATTTCAGGAATCTCTCAGAAAACAGCCTACCTTCGTATCGGTTTATACCGTTTTTTGATTTCAATTAGTAGCTTCTTTATTTTGCTGTATAATAATGTATCCTACCACACCAGCAATTGAATTCTTATTGAGTTGCGGATATTTGGGCAGACCTTGTTTTGTTTAAAACAATAGTGAAAAGGGAGATTTTATAAAAGAACTCAACAACGAAAGTATATAGATTGGAAAAAATTCCCTGATGATAACCTTTATTATAAATTAAGCTGGACTATTTTGGGGCAAAATAATTGAAAGCGTAATAAAAATCGCTTACCAGTCGGATAATTAGGAGTTCCCTAGTGGTTCATATTATTTACTATATTTACCCTATCAAATCAATGTAAACAATGTATCCATTTATTTTTTAAAGCTATCATGGATGAAAATTAATCAAAAGATAATTCTTATTTCTTTTATTGGGGGTATTAGTGTTTTTTTGTTCTGGAAGACTTATAATATTACTTATCATCCTATAATTATTGATATTGAGTTCCAAGCTAATGCTTTAATTGATGATCATTTTCAATTGTTTTACTCAGAAGGCCGATATTTCGACGAAACTTTATCAGTTAAAGAAGCATATAGCCCAAATGGTGGTTTTGTTCACCTTACTACAATGCTTCCATCGGGCAATGTTACAAGGCTCAGGATAGACCCTGGCAATAAAATTGATACTATTCAGATACATGCCATTAATATTAAAAGTAATAATCAAATATTAAGTTTTAAAGGAACTCAAATATTGTCGCATTTTGATTTGATCAATTTACGCGTATTGAATTCTTCTGATTCATCTATTCAACTCGTTCAAAATCAATCACGAGATATTCAATTGATTTATAAACAAAAGTTGAATGAAAATTTCGATTTGTATGCTACGCAAAATACCAGTCACTTACAAATATTTATCCTGTTTGTTACAGGTTTTCTATTCCTGATGATTATTTTATTTAGCAAGCAAATACTCGTTTTACTCACTAAACTAAGACAATGGTATCAAAATAAATATCATGGATTATTACATATCTGTCTCTCAAACTATAGTATTACCCTTCTCGCAATTTTAGGAATAAAATTAATTTTGGTTTCTGCACAACAGATGACATGCTATTCGGCTTTTGGTCATGATGATGGATTATTTGTCAAGCTGGCCTATTCACTTAGTGCCGGGAATTGGTTGGGTGCTTATAATAATCTGACTTTGGCAAAAGGAATGGTTTATCCAGCATTCATAGCGTTAAATAGTTTTTTTGGAATCTCCCTGTTTTTATCGCAACACTTATTATTTGGTTTGTCTTGCTATTTAATGCTTAGAGCATTTTATCCCATTATTAAGGGTAATTACTGGAGAATCCTATTTTTTAGTGTATTGTTGTTTAATCCTGTTTCTTCAGATTGGTTTACCACACGAGTTCTAAGAGATTACTTTTTTCTATCTATATCCATTATAGTTGTGGCATCTTTCATTGCTGTTTATTTAAGACGTCAACAAAACCCTAGGTCTTATTTAGGCTGGGTTTTAGTGGCTGGTATTTCATTGTTTTTGCAGCAAAACACCAGAGAAGAAGGATTTATGTTTTTACCCTTTTTAGCATGGATGAGTTTGTTGAGCCTTTTGGTGTTTTTGAAAAAGCAAAAGGTAGTCTATGGTTCAGAATATAAGACCAGTAAAAAGGTGTTTGTGAAAGGAGTATTTATCATCGTATTACCGTATTTAATTCTGATCGGCGGAAACCTGACTATAGCTACTATAAACTACTTCTCTTATGGTGCTTTTATTAGAAATGAAATAAAAACCGAGGCTTTTACCAAAGCATATGCAGCCCTAACTCAAGTTGAATCAGATAAATGGCTTATAGATGTCCCCTATACAACGGAATCACGAATGAAAGCATATCGTGTAAGTTCAGCTTTTGCTGAATTAGAACCCTTCATGGAAAGTGAGGAGAATGGCTTCTTAAAGGGGTATCCATCTGGTGGAAAAGAAATTGTTGGAGCTTTCTCCATATGGTCCATCAGATATGCAGCAGAAGAAGCAGGATACCATGACAATTTGCCTCAATCACAACAGTTTTATTATCGCATGGCGGGGGAATTAAACACCGCATTTGAGAATGGTGATCTTCAAAAAAACACGAATTTTTCTATGTTTAGTTTTACTTGGGATTCTCGTTATGCTCAACCTA
This sequence comes from Lentimicrobium sp. S6, assembly GCF_013166635.1. Lineage (NCBI taxonomy): Bacteria > Pseudomonadati > Bacteroidota > Bacteroidia > Bacteroidales > Lentimicrobiaceae > Lentimicrobium > Lentimicrobium sp. S6. Next base: position 16,845 of record NZ_JABKBZ010000060.1, read on the forward strand.
CAATGAACAAAATCATAGATATTATAAAACATATTGCGTTTTTTGAAAACTATCATCCCAAGCCACTTGCAAATTTTGGTAATTTAGAATCGATTTCTTTATTTCAAAACATGACGAATACTCCCGCTGCTCATTTAACTGGAAACATCAACAATTATACGCCCGCATCCATAGTTAAAATCTTTCTGTTAAAAGCAATTCAGTGGATTTATGCTGTCTTTCATCCGCTACTTTGGTTATTATCTATATTATCTTTTTTAGCCCTTAGTGTTAGAATTATAAAGAATGGTTTTAAAGATAAACTAGTAGGATTATGGTGGATTGGAAGCCTATTATTTGCTATTGCAGCAACAAGAGTATTCCTTATAGCTTTTATTTCTGTTTCACAATGGGATGCTGTAAATATGCAATATTTATCCATTTCGTATCCCTTCCTTTTGACTTTCGAAATTTTATATTTGTATACTTTAGTAAACATGCTTAAAGTTACCTCCATCCTAAGAACTAAAAAAAAAGACGATGATTAATGTTGTACGTAAAATGATTACCATCAATGGTTTTTGGTGGACAGCCCATGTGGTTCCCTATGTTTTATTACGCAAAATCAATAAAAACCTAAGAATAAAATATTTAGATAAAAGAATCAAAGGCATTGAAATTAAGAACCAACTCCCAGGGATGAATAGCAAAGAAATAAATTCAATTATTTGGGAAAATTGGAATTGGAAGAAATATCACGGGGAAGAATGGACCTATACAGTAAATTGGAAGAATTCTATTATCAAAGATATTATGCAAAAACATTTCGATGAAAATAAAACGATTTTAGAAATTGGCCCCGGAGGAGGTAAATGGACCGAATCCTTGATAAAAATATCTAGAATACTCCATTTAACAGATATATCCAATAGATGCTTAGAAGTCTGTCAGCAAAGATTCAAATCAAATAATCATATTAATTATCATTTAACAGATGGTTGTTCTTTGTCTTTTTTAAAAGAGGGTTCCATTGATTATATATGGTCTTTTGATGTGTTTGTACACATTGCACCAGATGATGTGAATAATTACATAGATGAATTTAAAAGAGTATTGAAGCCAGGTGGAAAGGCAATTATTCATCATGCTGGAAATGGCGGTATTAGCGGCGGTTGGAGGAGCAACTTGACTCAGGAATTGTTTAAAAGTATGATGGCTCATCACCAATTAAAAATGATTAGTCAGTTCGATAGTTGGGGTGAGAATAATGAGTTTGATGTGAAACATTACCAGGATATCATAAGTATTTTTGAAAAAAAACAGTGATGATGCAAAATAAAGAAAATATTGAACTTAGTATTTTAATGCCATGTTTGAATGAAGCAGAAACATTGGCTATTTGTATCCGAAAAGCGATGGGTTTTCTTGCTAAGAATCGAATCGTAGGCGAAGTAGTTATAGCCGATAATGGTAGTACAGATCAGTCAGTCTCCATTGCCAAACAAGAAGGAGCAAGAGTGATTCATGTAAATCAAAAAGGATATGGAAATGCCCTCATTTCAGGCATACTTGATGCAAATGGGAAATATATCATTATGGGAGATGCAGATGACAGTTACGATTTTTCTTCTTTAGATGATTTTGTAAAATACTTACGAGAGGGTTATGATTTGGTGATGGGAAATAGGTTTAAGGGTGGGGTCAAAAAAGGAGCTATGCCTCCATTGCACAAATATTTAGGCAATCCTGTATTGAGTTTTGTTGGTCGATTGTTTTTCAGATCACCGATTAAGGATTTTCATTGTGGATTGAGAGGATTCAACAAGGAAAAGATTTTATCGCTTTCTTTAGTTTCTCAAGGCATGGAATTTGCTTCGGAAATGGTAGTAAAAGCCAGTATCATGAAGTTGAAAATTAAAGAAGTACCCATTATTCTTTATCCTGATGGAAGAACTAGGAAGCCACATCTTCGAACCTGGCGAGACGGTTGGCGTCATTTAGTATTTCTATTGATGTATAGCCCCAAGTGGCTGTTCTTCTTCCCATCCTTGATTTTATTTGGGTTGTCACTATCAGCCATATTTATTCTCCTCCCTGGGACTTTGTATTTAAAAGATTTAGGACTAGATATTCATACTTTAACTGTCGCCGGAACTAGCACTGTTCTTTCCTTTCAATTATTCCTCTTTGCCATATTTATAAGGGTTTTTTCCATAAATCAAGGTTTATATCCTGCAAAAAACAAGCACATCAGGTTTGCCAATTATTTTAGTCTGGAAAAGGGAATCATATTTGGTATTATCTTCTTTTTATTAGGATTAGGAATGTTGATGCATCTGTTTTATGGTTGGATGATGTCAGACTTTGGTCATATTACTGATGTGAGTAGTAGTTTCAGAATTCTTATTCCTTCTCTAACTTTTATTTCTTTAGGGATTCAAAGCATATTTGCAAGCTTTTTCTTGAGGATTCTGGATATTAAACCCATAGAGAAAGTATTTGTTGAATGAGTAACTATTGAAGGTATAATGCCAATTGATAGATATTTTTGAGAAGCAAAATTTACTCATATACAGGGCGTACTCTAATTACCTATGATTTATTCAGCTTTTAGAGAATGAGGCTTCAATTTGTTTTTGATGCTTTGAAGTTCTATATCCTTTATAATTTTCAAGACATCATGAAGTATATCAGTCCATTGGTTTCTATTGTCTATTATGATTCTACAAAGCTTAGGTTGGTATTATTAGAACATTCATTACTAAAAGGCATATAAATTCTCATTCTAAAGCAAGTTTTAAACAAACTTAAGCAATTCGTGATTTATCTAAAGTCTATCAAATTACATTCTAGTACTTACTCTGTTTTTTTATTTGTATTATAAATTTGAAACTTAAAATTAGGCAAATCTAATTGCATAAGTACAACATGTTTTTAATCAATCCCGTCCTAAATAAATTGTAAAAGAATTTTAGGGCTATATTCTGTCTATAAAACAGAGCTAAAAAGCTGATAAATTGAAAAGTACCCCCTGTACATTTTCATTTGGAGGTTTTTCTTTCTTTAAAAATGGTTTGTCAAGCCATTTCTGGAATTCTATTTTAGCAAAAAGATTGATTCTAAGGAAAGCTACTAAATTTGAAAGATACCAATTGTATTTAGCCATAGCTTTAAGGTATTTAAGGATTAGTATAGTAATCAAAGCGGTCCAGATTTGTATCATAGCGGCATTTTGACTGGTACCTATAAATGATTTAACATGTAATAATTGTTTAATATCTCTAAAGAATATTTCTATATCCCAACGACTTTTATATAGTTCGCTTAATAGGAGGCTAAACCACAAGTCATGTTGTTTGTAATAAGCTCTATTACTTGTTGGTTTTTCTCATCCCAAATGGCTACTGTTCTTAATCTTTTTGGATATTTCTTATGGGATGCCTTTGTTGTTAGTACCATTATTTCATCCTTAAGTAAATGAGGATGTCTGTTTTCTGGTAATTCATTTTCTTTAATGCTCTTGTATTTAATATTGTGTTTGTGCCTTATTACGTAAAACACCCCTGTGCTGTCCCAAACATTCAAGAGCGAAAAGTCATTATAGAATCGATCTGCAACGATAACACTTCCCTTCACCAATGGAATATCGTAAGCTCCTTTATTATCGGCGGTTTTGCCATCTGTAATATTTACATAAGCTGGCAGGTTTCCATCAAAATCAAGTAGTGTGTGCATTTTGATAGCTCCTTTTTTTGCTTTGTATTTTGCCCAATCAAATAGCGATAAACATAAACTGATTGTGCTTGCATCCAAGAGGAATATTTTAGACTTTATTCTAAACTTTACTTGTTTAAATTTAGCCTGCTGTCCTAAATGTTTTGATAAAGCTTAGTAATAGTCTCTGAATAATTCCCAACTCCTATGTTTATTCTGATAAGCTAGATTTGATTTAGTTGGAGGGTGAACATTGCCTAGATGATTTAGATTGCCTGTTGCTGAGCGTAACCCATTACTAATATCTCTTAAAGATTGACTTTTGGCAAAATGACAGAAAAGCATGGACACAAAATGGGACCAACTGTTAAAGCCTTTTTGATGTTTGTCTGTTTCATGCTCTTTTACGAATTTATTGAAAATTGAACGTTCCAATTTTTGAATAATCTGCCCAAATAAAGTTATATTTGTCATGAGAGAATATGTTATTTGTTGTGCAACTCAAAGATAATCGAGATACTTATAACTTATTCTCTTTTTTTTATTCGTTTAGGACGGGATTGGTTTTGAATATGAAATTTCAGGTATAAAAAAACCACTCTCAAAATTGAGAGTGGTTTTTCAAAATCATCTGAGAATTTTTATTTCACAAGATTCATAAAATCTTCGTTAGCGAAATACTTTATAAATTCTTTATCAGTAGCAGCTTTAGCTTTCAATTTAGGATTGATTTCAAAAGCTTTAGTTAAATGATTAATAACTAAGTCCGCTTTATCAGTTCTTGCACCAATAACAGCTTGTAAGTAATTAGTTTTGCAATTTTCATTAGCACAGCTTAAGTTGTTATTAGCTTCGTCATACTTTTCTAATAGCATTTGAGCAAGAGCAACATTAAAATCACATTTCTTATTTCCAAAAAGTTTTAATGCTTCAGCATATTCCCCATTTTGAATAGCAACAACTCCTAAGTTGTAATTTTCATTAGCTCCTAATTTCTTAGCGTTAGTGAAATACTCATTAGCTTTTTCCCAATTTCCTTGCTTAGCATAAACAACACCATAATTATTTAATACTGCACCATTATTTGGAGAAGCTGTATTAGCTTTGTCTAAGAAAGAAATAGCAGAACCAAAGTCTCTATTGGAGATAGCGATTACAGCAGCATTGTTTTGAGCAACCCAACTACCAGTATGCAATTCAGCAGCGGTATTATAAATAGCTTCTTTTGCTTTATCGTCTTCAGTTAATGTAGCAGCATATAATAATTCTTCAGCTGTTAACTCAGAAGGATTAGTAGTAGCCAATTGTGCAATTTCTTCTGCGCTTCTTTTTGGCTCAAAGCAATTAGCTGTAACTTCAGCTCTTCTTAAGGTAGAAAGGATATCAGATTCTAATTCAGGATAAATTAAAATCATATTTCTGATTTCTTCTTCTTTCTTTTCAGGAGCAGCACTTCTAATTACATTTAGCATAGTGTTTTTATCTTCTATGTTAGAAGCTTGAAGTTTAGCCATGAAACCATTCCAGTCAGGACCATTACCAACAGCGTTAAATTTAACGTCAGCACAATTTTCCATATTTAATTTAGAATCTTTAGCTTTAATCAGCTTCTTCATATCAGTATGCATGTACTTGTTCGCAGTTTCAGCTCTATTTTCAGAAAGGTTAGCATTGAATGTTTCTTCACCTTCAGGAGAAGCATAAGCGTTAATTGAGATGTCTTTGATATCCCAACCTTGTGCTAAGAAATCAACTACAGCTTGACGGCTTGCAGCAGAAGCTTCATCTTTATTAGCACCAAAATTTTTGCTGTAATTATATCTGTTTTGTGGGAAGTAAAGAACAGCAGCTTTGCTTACTACAGTTTCTAATTCATAACCATGCTCACCATAAACAGTTTCTTCGTTTCCACCTGCAAATGATTGAGAATTACGGATACCATCAGCTAATTTAGTCTCGCACATTTCAAGATTTGTATACGAAGTTTTAATGTCAATATCACTCATTTTAGCATCAACAGGAGCGCTTGGATCGAAACCTAAAGGAAGAACGAATAATTCAGAACTTGCCATTTCAGGAGTATAATCGAAACTACCTTTGTAAGTATAAGTTCCACCAGTAGCGAAAGGAACAACATCACCATCACCTTGAACTTTTTCGCCTTTAAAGAATTTAGGAGCTAAAACTTTAGTTTCAGTACCATACTTCACATATGGAGCAAATTTAAGAGCAGATTTCTTAGCGAAATATTTCTCTGGGAAAGTAACTTTAACAGTGAATTCAACTTTGTCACCAACAACTTCTAAAACATCAGGAGTTACTTCATAAATAACTTCTTCACAATTTTTCTTCATACTCTTTAATCCAGAACTAGGCTTGAACTTATAAGTAACACCTAAAGAGGTGTATCCATAAAAGTCATTTTTAACCGCCATTGCTCCGCCTTCTCTCATGTCAATATCGTCTGTTGTAGTAAACCTCAAAGAACTTTCTAAGTTGATATCAACCTTAGGAGCAACTGAAAAATATAAACCAAGACCAGTAGGTATGGTAATACTTGTTTCAGCACCAGCTAAACCACTGCCTTGTTCATCACTATAGCTACCGCTTCTGTATTCAGTTCCATCATCTTTTAATGAAATCCCACCAGTATTGATATCAGATCTCATAGAAGAATAATTTAACCAACCAATACCAGCAAAACCATATACGCCGAATCCAGCTTCTTTATTTTTTCTGAAAATATTTGTGAAATCAACAGTTAACTGACCTGATATATCCCACATACTACTCTCAAATTTATCCATTAAGTCATAAGATGGTTTGTCTCTTGATGGATCACCAGTAGACTGATATTTACCATTTACGAAACTTGCTCTAGCTCCAAATACTGGTGAAAATTGGTATCCAATTTTTGCACCATAACCTAATTTCTCGTCGCCGTCAAGTGTCTGTTTCGGATGCATATCACCATAAAAGTTGGTGAATCCTACATTTCCATTAATGTACCAGTAATTATCGAAACTGGATTTTTGCTTTGTTTTTTCGCCGTCTTCTTGAGCGAAACTAGCCGATGAAGCTAGAAATAACACAACAAGTGGTAAAATCAATTTGTAAAATGTTCTCATAATTTTGAATTTTTATTGATATCTTTTGAATGCTAATTTATTGCAAAATTAAATCTTTTTGGAAATCTTCCAAAAGACTTATTAATACTAAAAAGTTAATATTTTGTTTTTATTAATTCACTAACTATCATGCGAATATAATGATATTTTTTACTCAATTCACAATATTTAGTTGCAAAATTTACGAAAAACCTATTGTCCTGAGTGAAAAAAATGTCAGATTTACCACTTCTGAAATATAAAGAACTCATTTTAAGTATTCATTGAGTTGAAAGCATGCCAAATAACTATACCTGCAGATATTGATATATTTAGACTATGTTTAGTTCCGTATTGGGGTATTTCTAGGCAAAAGTCTGATTTGTCAATCACTTCTTGGGCTACTCCTTTCACTTCGTTACCAAAAACAAATGCTATTTTTTGATTCTTATGAGCTGAATAATGGTCCAATTTGGTACTGTTTTTAGCTTGTTCCACAGATATTATTTGATATGATTCTTCTTTTAATGATTGAATAGATTCTAAAGTATCTTTAAAGTACTTCCATTTGACCGATTCGGTAGCTCCTAATGCCGTTTTATGAATTTCTTTATTAGGAGGGCAGGAGGTGATGCCACAAAGGTGAATTTCTTCAACTAAAAAGGCATCAGAAGTTCTAAAAACAGAACCAATATTACTCATGCTTCTAATATTATCTAAAACAATAACCATGGGTATTTTTTTCTTTTCGTGGTATTGATCTAAATCCAATCTGTTTAACTCTTTTAAACTTAGTTTTTTATATTTAGGACTCATGATTTGATATTAGGTTTTGTTTGTTTTTAAGCTGCTGCAAAATTAAACTTTTAAATATTTTTTATATTATTGTTTGTAAAAAATAAAAAATAGCTATCTTTGCACCCGCTTAACCGCAAGGATCAACATTGGACCTGTAGCATAATTGGATAGTGCACCTGACTACGGATCAGGAGGTTAGGGGTTCGAGTCCCTTCAGGTTCACCAATAATAAATTATAAGCAGCTAAAAAACAACTTTTTAGCTGCTTTTTTATTGTTATGGGGTCCAAATATGAGTACAAAATTTATAATGTTTCATTAATTATTTAATTTTTAATCACTTTGTTAGAATTTTACATAGGTAATTCAATCCTATGATACCTTATATAGTACAGATTAATAATCATTTTCATTTCTTCTGGCAAAATCTCTATTGCATTTTGAATATAATTTTCTGGTATATTTTTATAATAAGCTTCTGCATCACCACCTAATACGACAGCCATTCTTATAGCCGATACAAAATTATGAATTTCGAATATAGGCAACTAAATTAATAAAAACATGGTAGGCTTGAAGCATGTTATTTACTCAAATCTAAGAGTTTCTAATAAAAACTGATTACACAATACATTTATTCGACGAAACATATCAAATGATCAATGAGACTAATTGTCTGATCAATTAGCAAGAAATATTCTTATGGAAAGTAAAATCGCATGGATAAAATTGTAAATTTAACAACTATTTATGAGTAATTATTCAATTTAATCTATAATGAATATCAAGAACAGTCTTCCAATTAACCACAATAATGTTGATAATATAATAATATCAAATCCTTATAGAGTATTAGGGTTGCCTGCAAATTCAACTGAAAAAGAATTACAGAAGCAAATTGGCATAATTAAACGATATGCAGAGATAGGCAAATCAAAGACCTCTGATTATGACTTTGAATTTATCGGGAATTTAACACGAAATACAGATGAAGTTCAACAAGCATCTAACAGTATTGAACAAGCGCCTAAAAAAATACTATATTCTTTATTTTGGTTTGTAAAGAATAATCAGTTTGATGAAATAGCATTTAGTAATTTGAAAGAAAATCAAACTGAAAAAGCTGTAGATATTTGGAATAAAACATTAAAAGATGAAATTACTAATAAAAACTATTCATCTTATTTAAATCTTTCAACATTGTATATTGCATTATCTACTGTTGAAAATCAATTAGATTTACAATTATTGCAGGCCGGCGTGCTGTTAAAAGGGAATTTAATTCACTCTGATTATTTGCACGATTTCTCAAAACTTGTTACAGGTAACGGAGTTCAACTTGACTCAATAGAAATGAGTAAGAAGTTTATTGACGAAGTAATTGAACTTTTAAAACCTTTCTTGAATAAAATAAACGGAATATCAACTAACGATTTAATTTCTTTGTTTAATACATTCCCATTAACCGTAAAAAAATACATTTCTACAAAGTTCACTGAAACTCCAATATTAAGTGTTGAAAACAAAATTGAAAAAACTAAAAATAATAGAAAAAACTTACCCAGCTATGCTGATAATTATGGACAAGATTTATATAAATCAACGAAAGTTGAACTAGTTTTAATAAAACAATTATTAGGTCCATCAAGTTTACAATACCAAATGCTCTCAGATAAAGTTGCAAATGAAATACTTCAGTGTTCAGTGGATTATTTTAATGAGAGCCAAGAGGCAGATGAAGCTGATATTCATTTTGAAACAGATCTAAGTATTGCGATGACTTTAACAAGAATTGCTAAAAAAATTGCAATAAGTGATCAGGTTAAAGATAAAGCTGTAGAAGACCTGAACACCCTTATTGAGATGAAAGATAGAGCTATTCATCAAGCAATAGCTTTACTTCAATCAGTTAAAGATGCGTATTCAATAAATGAGTCAAAAATTAGAAGACAAGTTAAAATTGAAGAAGCCAATTTATCATATGGACAATCAATAAATTGGAGTGCTGTGGAAGAACATATTAAGAACTCAATAAATTGGGATGAAGTGAATAATCTTCTAAAGACGAATTTGTCCAACAATAATTTGAAGAAGATTAAAGAAAGTGACAATAATAAATTGAAAGATCAATTTTTAGATTTGTCAAATTGGTTAATAAGAAACTCATCAAGAAATTCTACAATATTGAATATTATTAATAAATACAAAAAAATACCTCCAAAGTTACCATTCAAAATTCTATCTTCAAATGTAACCAATACTGACAATAAACCATTCTATACAAAATTCATACGCTTTATTGGGTTAAACCTCAATATTGAAGTTGTTAAGGATGCATCGGTAACTTTTTATCTAAAGTATATAAAACCAGATGGTCAGACCAAATGTAATTCGGAAACTTCGCCAAGAGGTTATTCACTTTCAGAAAAAATAGATTTAGAATTAAATACAAGTTCTATTAGCTTTTCGGGTTGGGGTAATTTAAATAAATGTATTTACGATATCGGTGAACACCAAATTGAAGTCTATATAGATAACCATTTGATACACAGGGTAGGTTTTATGGTTGAACTATCGCCATCAGAGAAGTTGGAACTTGACATAGAAAAATTACAACGCAAATTATCGAAAACCCAAAATATTCAATATTTTAAGTCCCAATTACATAGTCTTGGCAATGAGATTTCTATTTTGCGTGAAGATATATTGGATATAAAGAATGAACAATACTTCAGCTCTGAATTGCGAAAACTAAATAATCAATTGGCAAGTATTAAAGAATGGAAATTATTTAGAGGAAGAGAAACAAGAGTAAGACAAATATCAGAACACCAGCGACAAATTGAAGCGATTATTGAAAAAGGAAAATTAAAAAAGAAGCAAAACATTTTAAATATTGAAGAAGAGATTGTTCTAAAAAGAAGTGAAGTAAAAAAAGTGGAAGAAAAAGCGGAAGTTGAAAAGAACCGTGAGGTTTCAAGGATAGAAGAAGAATTATTGAAAAAAAGAAAAGAATTAAATGAGTTAATAAATCAATAAGGTAAAGCAATGAAAATAAAACTAATTATACTATTACTGGTATTTTCTGTAAGCAATATTTTTGCTCAAACAGATAGCGTAAATTTAAGACAAAGAATATCTGACTTGGAAGTAGAGTTGGTGAAACAGCAAAAAAAATTAGATAATTTCTATAAAGAACTTGATAAAGAGTATCGTACATACAAATTTCTTCAACAAGAATTTAAAAATAGCAATAGTTTACAGAAACTAACTATCGATAGTCTTAAACAGGTTGTCAATACTAATTCGAAGAATGTACAAACAACAGCAGAAGAGTTGGGAGTTAAGATAGATGATACTCACAAGGTTACTAGTCAAAGTATTATGTCAATGAATAGAGCTGTTAATAATAATACTTTATACTGGATTATTGCATTTTTGGTCATTGCTCTATTTGTTTTACTTGTTTTTGTATTTCTAAGAAAACAAATATTTAAGCAAAAAACAGACTTAGACTCTAATTTACATGAAACAAGAAAGGTGTTTGAAAAAGAAAATGAAAAGTTGGATGCTAATATACAGGAAACAAGAAAAGTGCTTGATGAAGAAAGTGTAAAGCTTGACAACAAATTGATTGAAGTACTTGAAACACAACTAAAAATTATTGATAGGAGTAATTCAGTCACAGAAAACGAAGCCGACCATACTTTTGCTTTAAAAATAGCTGACGAAATTGTTCGAATTGAAAAGAATATCACTAAGATAGACCGTAATACAAAAGGTATTAAACCACTTTCAAAAGGTATTGAAAGGATAAAAGATAATTTTAAGGCAAATGGTTATGAAATGGTTCAACTTTTAGATAGCGAATATGATGATGGAATGAATATCGATGTAATTAATTTCGTTGATGATGATAGTCTAACACAAGGTAAAAAAATCATTACACGTATAATTAAACCACAAGTAAATTATCAAGACAAATTAATTCAAAGAGCACAAGTAGATGTTTCACAAAACTAGAATATAATAGAAAATAATAATAATATGACAAGGTCAAAAATAGATTACGGAATTGATTTAGGCACTACGAACTCTGCAATTTCAAGAATGGAAAACGGAGAACCTATTATTCAAAAAACAGATGTTCAAAAAGATACTGCACCTTCTTGTATTGCATTCAACAAGAAAAAGTCAGTTTTAATGGGAGATGGTGCATTTCGTTCGTATCGCAGTGAAAGTCAAAGGTCTTTAATTAAAGGCTCCGATGTAAACTCATTTATAGAATTTAAACGCACAATGGGAACGGATAAAAAATACTTTAGTTCTCATATGGAAAAGGAATACAATTCAGAAGAACTTTCTGCTGAAATACTTAAAGGATTAAAATCATATATTACAGATGAAAATGTTAAATCAGTAGTTGTAACTGTTCCTGCAAAATTTACCGTAAATCAAAAAGATGCAACATTAAGAGCAGCAAAGATAGCAGGGATTGAACATTGTGAGTTATTGCAAGAGCCAATTGCGGCATCAATGGCTTATGGTTTAGTTTCTAAAAACAAAGATGGTAATTGGTTAGTTTTTGACTTTGGCGGAGGAACCTTTGATGCAGCACTTTTAAAGGTTGAAGATGGAATTATGAAGGTGGTTGATACTGAGGGAGATAATTATCTTGGTGGTAAAAATCTTGATTATACAATCGTAGAAGAAATAATGATACCACATATTGAAAAAAAATATTCTATCCAAAACATTCTTAATGATGAAACTAACGGTCAAAAATTTAAAGACGCATTAAAATTCTGGGCAGAGGACATTAAAAATCAATTATCTTTTAAGGATGAGTATAATTTATATGTAGACCCTGGAGATGCTGGAGATGATGATGATGGAGAAGAAATTGAAATTGACATTACTGTTAATCAAGAAATAATTAGAAATACGCTTGGTCCTGTTTTTCAAAAAGCAATAAATATATCGAAAGAATTAATTGAAAGGAATAATTTAGATAGCAATTTACTAGATGAATTAATTCTTGTTGGAGGTCCAACATATTCTCCAATTTTACGAGAAATGCTTGAAGAACAAATCATTAAACCAGATACAAGTGTTGACCCAATGACTGTTGTTTCAAAAGGAGCTGCTTTATTTGCATCAACGGTTAATGTTTCTGATGATATTAAAGAGCAACAAAGAGATAAAACAAAAATTCAATTAGAATTAGGTTACGAAGCTACAACTGTTGAAGAGGAAGAGTTAATTTCTATTATTGTATCTACGGATAAAACAGAAGGAGAAATCCCAGATAAAGTATTTGTTGATATTGTTAGAAATGATAATGCGTGGTCTAGTGGTAAAACCGAACTTGATAGTAAGAATGATAAAGGTGAAAAAGCAGGGGCAGTTGACATAAAATTTAATGTCGGAAAAGCAAATGCGTTTAATATACTTACATATAATGAACAAGGTGATCTATTACCAAGTGAACCATCAAGTTTTACAATTATTCAAGGCTCTAAAATAGGTAGTGCTACATTACCTTATCATTATGGTATTGAAATTTTAGATACCGTAAAAAACAAAATGATATTTTATCCTGTAAAAGGATTAGAAAAAAATCAATCCACTCCTTGTACAGGAACTGTTAATGACTTAAAAGTATTAAAACAAATTAGGCCGGGAAATATTGACGATATTATCAAAATCCCAATTTATCAAGGAGAATACAGTGCAGAGGGTACGCGAGCAATGTTAAATGAACATGTTTTTGATGTTGTAATTACGGGTGATGATATTCCTACTTTGTTACCAGAAGGTTCTAGTGTTGATATTACTATGAAAGTTGATAGATCTGAGTTAATCCAGTTTTCTGCATATTTTCCTTCATTGGAGTTTACTTATGAAGTTGAAGTCAAATCACTTATTCAAAGTATTGATACATCATGGCTGGAGTCTGAAATTAGTAAGGCAGAACAAACACTTAGACTAATAAAAGAAGAGGGAAATTATAGTAATAATAGCGAATTAAATAATCTTGAAAATGAGATATCTGAAACTAAACGCATATTTGAACAAGACAGAAATGGTGTTGATAGGAAAAAACAAACGCTAAATAATTTACGAAAATCCTTAAAGAAACTTGATAAGATAGAAGAGAAAAATGAATGGCCTAAAACTGAGAAAGAGTTAAAGGATGTGTTTTATCGCTTGGAAGAAACCAATAATCAGTTTGGAAATGACAAAACCAATATACTTGTTGAACAATTCAAAGAACAAATCCCAGAAGTAATTAAAGATGAGAATGTTAAAATCGCAACTGAATTAATTGATAATATGCGACAACTTGATTTTATGTTGGTTGACCAAGGTTTAGGCGCTCAGATGGAAATTATGTATTTGAAAAACTTCAATAATGAATTTGATATTTTGGATTGGAAAGATCGTAATCGTGCAAGAATGACCATTGATAGAGGGTTGCAAATAGCAGCTGATAATCCAACCAAAGAAGCATTAAGACCTATTATAATTGAACTGTATAAGCTATTGCCGATAGCGGACCAGCCTAAACCCCCAGGTGGTACTGGAGGAATTGGTAAATAAAGTGGTAACTATGAATAACATTTTAGATAAAAAGGAAGTAGTAAACTCTACCTATGAAGTTAAATTCTTCATAGGTAGAGATAATTTTCATGAAAAATACAGAGTTAAAGGAGAAGATGGTAGAACTTATTTGCTGAAGTTATACAATAGTTCTAAATTGACTAAAAACGATATTTCAAATGGCAATTTATTGGAAGTAGAAATATTGGCTTCTTTGAATTTGGAAAACACTGTAAGGCTTGTCAATAATGGTGAATTTATAAAAGAAAACAATAAATATCATTATATCATTTTAGATTTTATTAGTGGAGAAACTATTCAAGACAAGTTAGGTCGTGATGGTGTCTTTTCCCAATATTCTGCTATTCCAATTATTATTTATTTACTTGAAACACTCCAGGAAATCCATAAAAAATCAAACCCCATCATCCATAATAATATTAACTCTAGGAGTATTCAATTAGACTATTCAAATGCTGAAAAACCTATATTAACAGAGTTCAGTTCCGCTCGGTATATTACAAGTAAGAGCAATTCACTTGATTTAGATCGTTTATCTCCATTTTATATGGCTCCTGAATTGTATAATGGGGTTTTTACACCCCAAAGCGATATTTTTTCAGTTGGGGCATTATTGTATAATATGATTATAGGTATTCCCCCGTGGTATATAGAAATCCCTAGTTTTCAGCATACACAGGAGAAATTTATCGATGCCATAAACGATGCAAGAAAACAAGAATTAAACTTCGGATTAAAGGAGTTTGATGAGTTCAAAGATGACCATTTCAAAAAGGTCATTAAAAAAGCACTAGCTGTTAGTATTGATAATAGATTTAAGAATGTAGATGAATTTATTAGCGCATTAAAGGGAGAAACTGTATTAAGTAATGACGATAATAAAGATTCAAGTCTAACGAAAAAAGCAAAAACGAAAAAAGGAACTGGATTTTCAGCTATTGCAGGTATGCAAGACCTCAAAGACATTTTGTATAACGATGTTATTCGTGCATTAAACGAAAAAGAATTGTATGAAAGATATGGTATCACCATACCAAATGGAATGCTTCTATATGGCCCACCCGGATGTGGAAAAACATTTATCTCTGAGAGATTTGCAGAAGAAGTAGGATTCAATTTTTTACAGTTAAAGCCATCAGATATTAAAAGCCAATTTATTAATGCAACAGAAGAAAAGATTGGCGCGATTTTTAAAGAAGCTATAGAAAAGGCCCCAACAATTATTTTTATTGATGAGATTGATGCTGTTGTTCCAAATAGAGAGGGTAACTTACATCAAATGCAGGCAGGACCAGTTAATGAGTTCTTAGCACAAATGTCTAATTGTTCTGAAAAAGGAATATTTGTGATTGCGGCATCAAATAGGCCTGAAAAAATAGATCCTGCTATTATAAGGACTGGCCGCATTGATAGGATTGTTTATCTTCCTCCCCCCGATTTTAATGCACGAGCTACAATGTTTAAACTATACCTTAAAAAGAGGCCGATTGACTTAGGTTTAAACTATGAAAGGCTTGCTGAATTGACAAAAAATTATGTATCAAGTGATATCAAATTTCTCGTGGATGAAGCTTCACGAATGGCTTTAAACCAGAAATGTAGAATAACTCAAGAGATTTTTGAGGGTGTGATCTCAAATAACCGCCCTTCCGTAAGTCAAACAGAGTTGTTAAAATATGAAAAACTTCGTGAAAAATTAGAAGATATTAAAACAGATAAATCTGAAACAAACCAAAGAAAACCAATTGGTTTTAAAAGAAAGAATAATAAATAACCATATTATGGATAAAGATATTTTTAAAAGAATACTATTCAAGATTGCCTTCTGCACAATGGCCTGTGATGGTGATATAGATGACAGAGAGATAGAGGAAATTGAATTAATGGGGAAGAAAGCAAACTACTTTGTAGATATAGATTTAACTGATGAGTTAAAAACCTTAGTTGATGATTTTCATAAAAGGGGAGTAGGAATCATTGAAAAACTATTTGATGAATTATCAAAAGTTGAGTTTAACCCAATTCAGGAATTATTGATTTTAGAAGTGGCCATTAGAGTGATTTATGCTGATAAAAAAGTTGATGAGAATGAGATAAAATTCTTTAAATATTTGCGTTCAAAGCTTAGGGTTCCTAATGAAATAATTGCCGACAGATTTGGGGATATTAGTGATATTTACGATTTAAATATACAGAATAAAATTGTTCCTAAAACAAGCCACGAAATAGATGAAACATTTGAGTTACCAGATATTTCTGACTTAAAAGAAATTGATTTTAAGAAAAGTAAAAGTTGATTTGAATTTATCATCTCAAAAGTCATAAGTTTTTAGAAATTAGGAAGGAAATACACAACTAAATAAAAATAGATATGATGAAAAATCGAAACTTTGTTTTGGGTATAGTGTTAATAATCATAATGTTTGGTTTAACTTCATGCGCACCTTCTGGATTTGAAAGAAGCGAAGCTGGATTTTTCTCTGGATTATGGCATGGGTTTATAATTATCTTTTCACTTATTGGAAAGTTATTTGGGGCAGATATTGGTATTTATGCTGACAACAATACCGGTTTTACATATTGGCTAGGGTTTATAATTGGTATTGGTGGATTAGGTGGCGGTGGAGCTGCATCTAGGAGATAGTTAGTAAATTATAGTAAGGTTATTGTAATTATGAAGGTTTTACTTTTTATAGCTAGTGGTATGTTGTTTTTAGCAATAGCAGATTTACCTATAGGTTATTATACAATTGTTAGATTTGTTGCAACTATTACTGCGGTAGTCGTTTTTGTTTCTGAATTTCAGAATCGAATAACTTTATGGATGATAATATTTGGATTAATTGCTATTGTTTTTAATCCAATAATTCCGGTATATCTTCATAATAAAGATTTATGGATGATAATTGATTTTTTTGCTGGAATCATGTTTTTAATAAAAGCATTAACAATTAATAAGGATTGTTTTGGCCCCTTAAACAATCGGACAAAGTTATAGTTAGAAATCTATAAATTTGTACGATCATGACAGAAAAAAGAAAGTTTACAAAAGAAGAAAAGCTTCAATTAATAAAAGAAGCAGCCGAAAA
>NZ_JABKBZ010000061.1:0-33761 GCF_013166635.1 Lentimicrobium sp. S6
GTGCTTGAAGATAAAAACACCTTTGTATTAAAAAGAGTAAAAAACAAAGAAGTCAGAAAGAAATAGTCTTGTAATCATATGTATATCTGTAACTTAAAAAAATAGACAGCTTAAGTTAACGCTAATGCCCATGGGGAAGGGGCAAAACAAAAAAATCATTTCTTAAAAGCACTTATAGTAATTTAATATTAGACTGATTAGTTACAAGTAATCTATTAAATATTTTTTTGTGAAATTTTGAGCCTTAGTCCCTTAGTGGCTAATTTAAAATATAATATCTTTGTGAATCTTAGTATCTTAGAGCCTTTGTGGCAATAAAAAAAACAGTGTCAATGCCAAAAAAAGTAAGTTTAGTATTATCCGGAGGAGGAGCTAGGGGTTTGGCTCATATTGGTGTAATAGAGGAAATAGAAAAGCGTGGTTACGAAATTCATAGCGTAGTAGGAACATCTATGGGAGCTCTCGTTGGAGGTGTTTATGCTATGGGCAAAATGGAAGAATTCAAAAACTGGATGTATACCTTAGATAGAAGAAAGGTTTTTAATCTTGTGGATTTCACTCTAAGTACACATGGCATGATAAAAGGCGATAAAGTGCTCAATAGAATGAAAGAGTTTATTAGCGATAAACCCATCGAAGATTTCCCTATTTATTTCGCAGCATTGGCTGTTAACCTCATCAAAAAAGAGGAAGTTGTATTTACAGAAGGAAGTATCTACGATGCTATTCGTGCAAGTATTTCAATTCCCAATGTACTTACTCCAGTAAAAACTGAGGATGGTTTTTTGGTTGATGGTGGCCTTATGAATAACCTCCCCATGAGTTATGCTAAACGAGTTGATGGAGATATTTTAGTAGCTGTAGATGTTGGAGCTAATGTTCCGGTGATTAAACCCATGCTTACAAAAAAGGAAACCAAAGAAAAAGAGAATGCTTATCAGAAAAGGATGAAAGATTTCTATCAACAATTACATAAACTAGTTCCCAGCCGTAAAGAAGAGCTAAAAGAAGAAAAACTAGGCTATTTTGACCTCATGAGCAAGACGGTAGATTTAATGATGGAACAACAAACTAAGTTGAATCTAATGCATCATCATCCAGATATTTTGGTGGAGATTTCCAGAGAATCTGCTGGAACCTACGACTTCTATAAAGCAGAGGAGCTTGTTGAAATTGGTAGGATGGCATTTTTACAAACTATAAAAAAAGATTAGGAATTGCTTTTGTCTGTTTATAAAAGTCTTATAAAACATAATCTTTCAAACTCCGAAATATTTTCCTTAAATTTGATCTTTCTGTTCTCCCTATGGATATGGTGGTGAGCAAATGCAAATAAAATCGCTAAAAACTAAAATTACCCTTATGAAGTATCAAGTCGTATTCTTATTGCTTGGAATTCTTTTTCTTTCTTCCTGCAATTGTGACAAACCAAAATATTTAGAAGAAGAAGCCATTGTGGCTTTCGATGAATTGAGTTCTACTATTGGAGAAATGAATTCTTGTAGTTATACCATCACCGTTGAGGCCTTGAGAGAAGGAGGCGAATTAAAAGAAGTAACTCATGATGTTTATTTTCGTGGGCCTAACAAAATGTATATTTACTCTAGTGGAGAGGATTTATCAAGAGCTTATTGGTATAATGGTTCTCAGTTTGCCTATTATAACTATTTAACTGCAGAATACGATACCACGGCAGCACCTGGGAATATCATTGAAACCATTGAAGCTATCCATGAGAATTATGGGATTTATTTTCCAGCAGCCGATTTTTTCTATCCTACTTTTACCGATGATATGATCAATAATTTTGATTCCATATTATATCTTAATCAGGAAGATTTAAAAGAAAGAAGTCTTATTGAAATTGCTGGTATTAATTCTGAATTAGAAGCAATCTTTACTTTGTCAAGAAGTAAAATGGGGGTTTTACCTCTTGGATTGAGTCTTTATAATAAAGAAATGGATAATGAATTGGTTTATGATGCTGTGCTTTCCAATTGGAGGCATAACCCAAGTTTGCCTGACCGCCTTTTTAATTTCGTGCCTAGAGAGGATGCCAAAAGAGTAAAATTAGAACCCAAAAAATAAAACCCATGAAAAAGTATATATATATTATCCTGACCCTATTCTTATTTATAGGTATGAGTATGAATGATGTCATGGCCCAACGAATGAATCATAGCCGAGGAGGAGGAGCTTCAAGAAGCGGATCAAGTTCGATGAATAGAAGTAGTGGAGGAAATCGCTCAGTAAACGGAGGTGCTCAAAGATCACAATCTCGACCTCAAACTCAGCAAAGAAGCACAAGTCAGAATAGAAACAAAAGTGCTACTCAAGCCAATAGAAGTCAAACGCAGAATAGAAACAAAGGAACTCAAACCCGTGATCATTCTAATCAACAAAGAAAAAACACCACTAATAATAACCGCAGCGGAAATGTATCCAACAAAAAAGGGAACAATTCCAATAATCGCAGCGGAAATACGGTGAATAATCGTTCTAATAATAAGGTGAACGTTAATAATAGCCGTACCAATGTGAATGTAAATGTGAATAGAAATGTTCATGTAAACACCCGCCATAGCAGTCGATACTATAATGGACACCGAGGATACCATCCCTATCATTATCATCCTTATCGCCCCTATTATTATGGCCCACGTTGGCATCCCGTTGGTTTTCTTATCACTACTATGGTAGCCACTGCCGTTATTGTATCTATACATAATCAGCAATATTATTATGATTCTGGAGTGTATTATGTACAAGCATCTAGCGGTTATACTGTAGTCCCAGCTCCAGTAAATATTGTGGTAGTGGAGGTGCCTAAAGAGGCGGAACCAGTTCCCATGGAAGAAATCACTTACTATTATTTTGGAGGAGCTTTCTATAATAAAGTAGACGATGGGTACCAAGTTATTGATGCACCAGATGGAGCTATCGTTTCTACTATCCCCGAAGGTGGTGAAGAAGTTGAAATTGGTGGACAAAACTATGTGTTCTATAATGATATTTATTTCCAGCCTCTTTCACAAGATGGAAAAGATGTTTATCAAGTAGTAGAGATGGAACCAATAGAGTAGAGCTATTTTAAAAAATAGAAACCCTGAAGCATAAGCCTTAGGGTTTTTTTTATGTTTATTCTTAAAGCAAAATTATTTTCATTACCAATGTAATTCTTACCTTTACCTGCAAATAAAATCGACCGCTATGAATCCCTTTTCATCAAACAAATTAGGCCTAATTATAACAGTTTTCCTATTCGTAATCCTATTCACCAATTGTAGTGACGAAAAGAAACCATTAAAAATTGATCCCGCCTATACCAGCTATATTACTGCTTTTACCGGCGATGTAGTGAGCAATCAATCTAATATCAAAGTTCGTTTGTCGCAAAGTCATTCTGGTGCGGTATCTGGAGAAGCTTTAGCAGAACCGGTATTTGACTTTAGTCCTAAAGTTGCTGGACAAGCCTTTTGGCTCGATGCACAAACTATCGAATTTCGTCCTGAAAAACAATTGCCTTCTGGTCAGTTATTTAAAGCGGAGTTTAGCTTAGGGAAATTGCTTCAGGTTCCTAGTGAATTAGAGAAGTTTGAATTCCAGTTTCAAGTAATGAAGCAATCTATAGATATAAGGTTTGAAGCCATGAATGCCTATGATAAAAGCGAATTGAAATGGCAGGTTATAGAGGGGGTGGCATTAAGTTATGACTTTGCTCAAACTGAAGCCCTAGAATCAGGAATTTCTGCTTATCAAAAAGGAAAGAAATTGAGTATTCGTTGGCAGCATCAAGATGGAGGGAAAATGCATTATTTTACCATAGATAGTGTGGAACGTAAAGCGAAAGTGGAAGAGGTGATTCTCCATTGGGATGGAAAAGCCTTAGGGATTAATGAAGAGGGCGAAAAGAAGTTTGAAATTCCTTCGCTGAGTGATTTTAGTGTTTTAGATGTGAAGGTGATACAAAGTGGTGAGCCTTCTATTCAGATTCAGTTTTCGGACCCTATAGACCAAGAGCAAGATTTAACAGGATTGATTTATTTCAGCCCGGAACTCAGTATTCGAACTTTAATACAAGACAACCAAATTAAGGTATTTCCAAATCAAAAAGTGACTGGAAGCTATAAGCTGATGGTGAGTAGCTCTATAAAAAACAAAGAGGCTTATCAACTTGGTAAGACTTTTGAAAAGATTGTGAGTTTTAAAAGTTTGAAACCTGCTGTAGAATTGATAGGAGAAGGTAATATTCTACCCTCCTCCAATGGTCTTGTTTTTCCATTTAAAGCGGTAGGATTAAGTGCCGTAAATATTAAAATCATTAAAGTCTTTGAGGATAATATCATGCAGTTCTTACAGAATAATCAACTGAGTGGGACAGAGGAGTTGAAACGAGTAGGAAGATTAGTTTATAAAGGTGAATTGCCATTAAAATCCGAGGAGGCCATCGATTATGGTCAGTGGAATAATTTCGCCATTGATCTTTCTAGCTATATTGAAGTAGACCCTGGAGCCATATATCGTATTGTTCTGAGTTTCGATATAAATCAATCCCTTTATGTTTGTGAAAATGAAGATGGAGCATCCCAATTGCAAGCTGATGAGGTGACGAGTTCAGACGAGGATTGGGATAGTCCTTCTGGATATTACTATTATTATGATTCCGGGAATAACTCCTATTATGGAGCTAATTATAATTATTATGAAAGAGACGACCCTTGTAAAATATCCTATTATTTAAATAGTAGTAATGTAGTGGGGAGAAATATATTAGCTTCCGATTTAGGGATTATAGCTAAAGGAGGCCATGGGAATCATTTATTGGTAGCTATTACCGATTTAAGAAATACTTTGCCCATGGCAGGAGTAGATGTTGAAATTTATAATTTTCAGCAACAATTAATAGAAACTCAAACCACTGATATCAATGGTTTTGTGCAAGTCGATTTACATAAAAAACCATATCTCCTCATTGCTAAAAATGATAAGCAAAGAGGCTATCTTCGTTTGGATGATGGTTCTGCTTTATCCTTAAGTATGTTCGATATTGGTGGCCAAAGAAATGAAAAAGGGATCAAAGGATATATGTATGGTGAGCGCGGCGTATGGCGCCCTGGGGATTCCTTGTATATGACTTTTATGCTAGAAGATAGAGAACGGACTTTGCCTCTAAATCACCCAGTAGTATTTGAGTTATATACTCCTCGTCAGCAATTGTTTTATCGAACAGTTTCTAATAATTCTGTAGGTGGAATCTACGATTTTAGAACGGCCACTTCAGCTGATGCCGAAACAGGAATGTGGAGGGCAAAAGTAAAAGTAGGTGGAGCCGTATTCACTAAGAATTTGAGAATAGAAGCCATTAAGCCCAATCGCCTAAAAGTGAAACTGGATTTTGGAACTCCATTATTGGCAAAAGACAAAACCATTAAGGGAGAAATTGAGGTGAAATGGTTACATGGTGCCATTGCTAGCGATTTAAAAACCGATGTAGAGATGAAACTAAGTCCTTACAAAAAAGCTTTTCCTAAATATGATGGCTATAGCTTTCAGGATAAATCACGATCTTTTTATTCCGAAGCAGAAATGGTTTTCGATGGGCCAGTAAATGAGGATGGAATAGCAGAAATGCAACCCAAGATTAACGTTGGTGATCATGCTCCAGGAATGCTCAAAGCAAACTTTAAAATCAGAGCATTCGAAAAAGGAGGTGATTTCTCCGTGAACAGAATGAGTATTCCTTATTCTCCTTATAGCTCTTATGTGGGTGTGAAAATACCAGAAGTAAAAGGCTGGAATGGTGCTTTATATTCTGACGAAGATCAAATGATTCCTATCGTAACAGTAGATGAAAATGGAAATCCAGTAGATCGCAAAGGATTAAAAATTGAAATCTATAATATCTATTGGAGATGGTGGTGGGAACGTTCTTCTGACAACGATTTGGCTCATTATGTTTCAAACAGACATGAATATCTATTAAAATCAGAAACCATAGATACCAAAGACGGAAAAGCCCAATACAAGATGAATCTTGGGGGACAGCTCTACGGCAGGAAGTATATTAGGGTCGTCGACCCTATCTCTGGACATAGCACCGGAAAAGAGTTTTATGTGACCTATAATGGTTGGGGTGATTCTGGAGAAAACCCCGGTGGCGCTGAAATGTTGACTTTCTCCACCGATAAAGAAAAATATCAAATAGGGGAGACCATCAAAGTAAATATTCCGACTGCCAAAGGAGGTCGTATTTTAGTGAGTGTGGAAACAGGAGCTAGAATCATCAAGAATTTCTGGGTGAATTTATCAGAGGAGGAGAAAGATTTTGAACTAGAAGCTACCGAAGAAATGAGTCCCAATGTATATATCCATTTGACTTTATTACAAGCGCATAATCAGATGAAAAACGATTTACCCATTCGTATGTTTGGAGTTCAGTCTATTTCTGTCGAGAATGCAGCATCTCATCTTCATCCTCAAATCACTATGCCTAAAGAATTAGAGCCCGAGAAAAAGTTTAAGGTAAAAGTGGAGGAGGCCAATGGACGTAAAATGTCCTATACTTTAGCAGTGGTTGATGATGGATTACTCGACTTAACGAATTTTAAAACCCCTTCACCATGGAGCCATTTCAATGCTAAAGAAGCCTTGAGTGTTCGCACATGGGATATGTATACCTACGTGATGGGAGCTTTTACTGGTAAAATGGCTGGTCTCTTGGCCATTGGTGGTGATGAAGCTGCCAATGCTGATGGAGGAGCCAAAGCCAATCGTTTTAAACCTGTTGTGAAATTCTTAGGTCCTTTTGAGCTAGGAGCCAATGGGAAAAATGAGCATGAAATATTGATGCCTAATTATGTGGGCTCAGTAAGGACTATGCTTATAGCTAAAGAAGGTACTGCCTATGGCTCTGTTGATGAAACCAGTCCGGTGAAGAAACCTTTGATGGTTTTGGCCACATTACCAAGGGTGGTAGGTCCCGACGAGACTGTTACACTTCCTGTCACTGTTTTTGCCATGGACGACCAAATTAAAAATGTAAAAGTAAAGGTAGAAGCTAATAGTTTATTCCATGTATTGGAATCCAAGGAACAGATGCTCACATTTGAAAGGCAAGGAGATAAAGTAGCGAATTTTCAATTGAAAGTAGCTGATGCCATTGGAATAGGAAAAGTGAAAGTAGAAGTGAGTAGTGGAAGCGAAAAAGCCATATATGAAGTGGAATTAGATGTGAGAGCGCCTAATCCAAGAATTGCAGATGTGGAATCGGCAGTTCTCGAAGCAGGCGAAACCTGGACCACTCAATATAGCCCAGTGGGAATAGATGGAACTAATACAGGAACTCTGGAAGTTTCTAATATTCCTCCTCTAAATTTAGAGAAGAGGATGAGCTATTTAATTAGATATCCTCATGGTTGTATAGAGCAAACTACATCGGCTGTTTTTGCCCAATTATACTTGTCTAATTTTGTTGAATTAAGCCCAAATCAGACTGTCAAAACAGAGGAGAATATTAAAGCTGCTCTAAATAAACTTCGTTCTTTCCAAACCTATTTGGGAGGATTTTCTTATTGGCCTGGTATGGATGAAAATAATGCTTGGGGAAGCAATTATGCTGGGCATTTTATGTTAGAAGCCCAAGCAAAAGGCTATGCACTTCCTCCGGGCTTATTACATAATTGGGTTAATTTCCAGAAGCAAGAAGCCAATAGCTGGACAAGTGAGGGGACTGCCTTTGCACAGTCTCAAAGTCAATTGACTCAGGCCTATCGTTTATATACCTTAGCACTGGCAGATGCTCCTGCTTTAGGTGCCATGAATCGATTGAAGAATCGAACCGATTTAAATGTGGTTACCAAATATTGTTTGGCTTCTGCTTATTATATGATTGGAAAGAAGACAGTAGCAGAGAAAATGATAAAGGACGCTGGTATTAAAGTGGATACTAAATATAGATATTCTAATACTTACGGAAGTGAAAATAGGAATAAAGCTATAGTTTTAGAAACCTTAGCGCTTTTGGGTGAAAAATCCAATGCAAAAATATTATTCGATGAGTTGAGTTCTAGTTTAGCTTCTGATAGGTGGTTGAGTACTCAAACTACGGCCTATTCGCTTTTAGCCATTTCTAAATTTATTGGAACTACAGATTTGCAGAATCAAGAATTAACTTTCCAAGTGAAATTTGATCAACAAGCCGGAGAAAAAATCAAGACTTCAGCTCATATCAAACAAATAGATTTGGACTTCAAGAATACAAAAGAGAGGAGTCTTTCTATTAAGAATACCGCTGAGCAAACTCAGTTTGTCCGTTTATTGTTGGAAGGTATTCCAGCCATTGGAGATACTACAAATGCAGAAAATCATTTGAAGATGAATATCACCTATCGTGATTTAGATGGAAAGAAAATAGACCCTAAAAACCTGAAGCAGGGAAGTGATTTTATGGCAGAAGTGGAACTCGTGCATCCTGGTATCAGAGAAGGATATAGAGATATGGCTTTAACACAAATATTCCCTTCAGGTTGGGAAATCAGGAATATGAGAATGGATGAAGGCTTCTCTGGTCCGTCTGAAAGTTCATATACCTATCAGGATATTAGAGATGATAGAGTTTTGACCTATTTTGACTTGGATAGAAGACAAAGGAAAACCTTTATTGTCTTATTGAATGCGGCTTATCAGGGAAAGTATTATTTGCCTACCACCTATTGTGAAGCCATGTATGATCATGATATTAATGCTCGGGTTTCTGGTGAGTGGGTGGAGGTGAAATAATATTCTTAAGGTAAAAGAAGAGTTATTTCACAGAGTTACACAAAGAAGCCACAGAGGTTCACAGAGAAGAAAAAGGGATTGCACTTTTAATGGAATTGTAATTTAGGATGCTTTGTGGTTTTTGTGCCTACTTTGAACCCTTTGTGCAATAACGAAAATGTGAAGAATCTATTATTTGAAAATTGATTTGACAAGAATTAATGCGAGAGCAGCTTGAAAAATATAAGTATTATTTGCTAGGAGGCCTTGTGTTGACTCTAGTGCTATGGTTTTATTTCTTAATTCCAAAGCCATTATTCCAAGAGCCCTATAGTACTATCTTGAATGATAGGCATGGTCGATTATTATCAGCAAGAATTGCCGATGATGGTCAATGGCGTTTTCCCATGTCAGATAGTTTGCCGGATAAGTTTGTTCAATGCATTACTTTTTTTGAGGATGAATATTTCTATCAGCATCCGGGAGTGAATCCATTTTCTTTGTTTAGAGCATTTCGACAAAATTTAGAAGCGGGAAGTATTGTGAGTGGAGGGAGTACTTTGAGTATGCAGACCATTCGCTTGGCGCGAAAAGCTAAGACCAGAAGCCTTTGGCAAAAAACTATAGAGGTCTTCTGGTCCATTAGAATGGAATTGTCTTATAGTAAAGATGAAGTATTGAGATTGTATGCGGCACATGCCCCTTTTGGAGGCAATGTGGTGGGATTAGAAACCGCGGCTTGGCGTTATTATGGTAGAAGTCCCTATTTACTTTCTTGGGGAGAAATGGCCACCTTAGCAGTATTGCCAAATGCTCCATCTTTAATTTATCCTGGGAAGAACCAAGAAAAACTATTTCATAAACGTAATAGATTGTTGGATAAGCTGCAGCGTAATGGAATTATCGACCAAGAGACTTGTGATTTGGCAAAATCAGAAGCCATTGTTTCCAAGGCGAAATCTGTAAAATCTCAGGCTCCTCACTTATTGGATAGATTGATTTCTGAAGGGGAAAAAGGAGAACGTATTCAGTCTACTGTCGATAAAGAATTGCAAAATAAACTCAGCAGATTGGTGGCAGATTACCACAGTATTTATAGCCAAAATGAGATTCATAATATGGCAGCTTTGGTTTTGGATGTACGTAATTCTGAGGTTTTGGCTTATGTAGGGAATACAGAATGTGAAGAAGAAGGTTGTGGAAGAGATGTGGATATTATTCAGGCTCCAAGAAGCACAGGCAGTGTCTTAAAACCTTTTCTTTATGCTTTTATGCTGGAGGATGGATTCTTACTCCCAAAGTCTTTGGTGGAGGATATTCCCACTCAAATTTCTGGCTATTCTCCCCGAAACTTTGAAGAAAGTTATGATGGGATGGTTCCTGCCGACGAAGCTTTGGCTCGTTCACTCAATATTCCTGCCGTACGAAATCTTCAACATTACGGCTTAGAACGATTTTCTACTCATCTCAAGAAACTAGACTTGCATCATATCAATAAATCCTCCTCTCATTATGGCTTATCTGTTATTTTAGGGGGTGCTGAATCTAGTCTATGGGATTTGTCTAATGCTTATATGCGAATGGCTCAGCGATTAAATGATAATGGTTCTGATTTCCCTGCACATTTTGATTTGAATGAGAAGCATCAAAGAATAGCGGAGGATGATGCCTTTAATGTGGGGGCATTATGGTGGACTGCTGAAGCTTTAAGTCAAGTGAAAAGACCTTGGCAAGAAAGTGGATGGCAAGAGTTCCAATCGGCTAAGAATATAGCCTGGAAAACAGGAACCAGCTTTGGGCATAGAGATGCTTGGGCTATTGGTTTTACTCCCGATTATGTGGTAGCGGTTTGGGTAGGAAATGCAGATGGCGAAGGAAGACCGGGTTTAACGGGTTTAAGTATGGCGGCTCCTGTGATGTTTAAGGTTTTTAATTCCTTGCCAAGAGGAGAATGGTTTGAACAGCCAGATTGGGATTTGATTCCACAAAAAGTATGTGCTAGGAGTGGATATTTGGCCGCTGATGCCTGTGAAGAAGTAGAGGAGCTTATGCTTCCAAAGAAATCGGTAAATACTAAAGTGTGTC
This sequence comes from Lentimicrobium sp. S6, assembly GCF_013166635.1. Taxonomy (NCBI): domain Bacteria; kingdom Pseudomonadati; phylum Bacteroidota; class Bacteroidia; order Bacteroidales; family Lentimicrobiaceae; genus Lentimicrobium; species Lentimicrobium sp. S6. The sequence continues at coordinate 10,843 of NZ_JABKBZ010000061.1, forward strand.
CTTTCCACCAAATCATTCATTTAGATAAGAACGAGCAGTTTAGGGTGACGAGCTCTTGTTATTCTGTGAGTGAAATGAAATCAAAGTCTTGGTTTGTATTACCACCTATCCCGGAGTGGTATTATAAAAAGAATAATCCTTTTTATCAGTCATTACCTCCATTTAAAAGTGATTGTTTACAATCCTCAAAAAATGAAATGGATATCATTTATCCGAAGAATTATACTAAAATTCTTATTCCACGAGAATTAGATGGAAGTAAAGGGAAAGTGGTTTTTGAAGTGGTGCATAGACAATCCAACCAAATCATATATTGGCATTTAGACCAAGAATATCTAGGGCAAAGCATTGGGCAACATCGTATGGAATTGGATACAGAAGCAGGAAAGCACCAAATGACTATCATGGATGAAAATGGGGAGGTTCTGGAATGGCGATTTGAGGTGGTGGAGTAAATCTTTTTCTTTGAAAAGCATTGTGCCTTAGCGCCTTCGTGGCAATAATGTATCCACAAGTGATTCAGATTAAAAAAGAAACCATCCGATTATTACAAAAAAAAGTGAAATCCCAATAACAGGAATTCCACTTTCAATTTCACAAAAAAAACTCTAATCAAAAATCAATTCTTATATTATGCTAATTGTTTCTTTGTCGACCATTTGTCTTTAAAAACCACATAGGCTAATATGAGATTTGCTACAATACTAATTACTCCAGATGCTAACATTAGAAAATCAGTCCTTGGTAAAGGAACCAAGTGGGTTTCTACAGCTGTTGGACTGATAAAATAATACATAAACCAAGCTGCCAAAGTAAATGCTCTAGCCTGTAACCAAGTACCTTTTTTAATGAAAAGTGAAGGAATGGTACAAGAAAGAAGTACCAAGAATTGGTTGGCGGCAGAGCCTGGGAAGTTTAAGTATACGAATACAAAATTCCAGATGTCGTAGGCTATAATCCATAATGTGGTCATGGCTGGCCAAACCAAGTCTTTTTCTTTGCTATTATCTATATGAATGTCTTTCCATCCGGTTAGCGTAATAATGGATAGTATTCCAGCAATGGCATTGAGAATATTCGCGATAAATCCCATAGAGAAATCTTGTCCTACGGCCTCTGCAATATTAATGGCTAGGAATGCTGCGGCTACAAAGCGAGCAGATTTAGCAAAGCCCAGTTTGGTATATCTCATGAAAGAAAACCAAATGGCGGCAAATACCACGGAATATAATTTCACCCATTTAAACCAATAGCTGACTTCTGTATATCCCAAATAAGCAATCAGAGGAATCACCAAAAATGGAATGATGATATAGAAAGCAAATGTGGGTATTTTATATCTTCTGAAAAGTTCATTGAGTAAAATGAGAAGGACAAGCATGCCCACCCAGTGCAAAGCTGTTTTCCAGCCGCTATATTTATGGATATAGAATTGATGATGGCCTTTATTATATTTTATCTTCTTTGAGCTCAACAGCTCAATCTTGGCTTCATCAAAGTCATGTATTTGGTCTCCAGTTTTGCTCGTGATACTAATATACTCACCTTGCTGTTCCCAAGATTTTATTTCCTTAAGATTATTGCCTCCAAATTGCTTGGTGATTTCTATCATGCCCTCCTCCATAAAATTTAGTCGGTAGAATAATCCTCCTTCTCCTGGGTCACCATCTAAAACGCCTTGGTACATTCCAATTTGTACATCAGCAGCCTCAAGATTTGTTTGATTCGCTGAAAGAACATTCCACTGAGTTAGTATTAGGGCTAGACCCAGTAGAATGCTTTTATTTAAATTTTTAATATTACTCATCATGCGGCTATCTTTAAATCTGCATTTTTTCTTCTTTTTATCACATTTCTGATCCAAACAATAGTGAAGGGAACTGCGATGGCTAGGTTAATCCATCCCCAATAAACCAATGCGGTTGGGTTTGCCCAAGCTGAAGAATCCATAGTTGGTGTAAAGATGTCGTAAGTAGCTCTAATGAGAATATGTAATGCTAAAGTATAGACTCGCGCTGTGACATATAATTCTGGGCGTTTCTTGATGATGGGGTAGAGTTCCGCAGCAACAAGAATACAGAAAGAACTGGCAAAAAAACCTGCGTTTTCTCCAAATACAAAAGCAAGGTTCCAAGTAGTATATAGGAAGTTCCAACCTGCAGTGGTATAGGCTAGTAAATCGCCTGGTTTTTCTTTGCTAAAGACCCAAGCTTGCTTTTGTCCTTTGGCATATACCAAAGGAATACTAATACATAAAACCACTCCAACTATAGCGTTGGGAATTAATCCAGCTTCAAAGTCTTTTAAAGTCGCTTCTGCAATATTGAGGAATAAAACTCCATAAACCGCCCAAAGTATCCAATCTTTTTTAAAGAATTTCCAGAATCCTTGTCTGTCTTCGTAGTTGGCGACTCTACCAAATCCTACCAATAGTGCGGTTGGAATAAGTACGCTCAGTGTTTTAGCCCATCTAAACCAGCCATCTAAATTATGACTCCAGAGTGGAAAGGTGAATAAGGCTGCTATCCAAAATACAAAAGCAAAACGATGGTTCTTTCTCATGCCCTCTACCATCAAGAGGAGGATGACTATATATATGGTCATCGATAAAGCATATTGCCAAATAGGTATGTCCATGATATGATGTTTTAAAATGAATAAATGTTCATTAAATATATAAAAAAATTTAGTTTGTTATCATTTTCCAGCTTAATTCAAAAGCTTGATTTATCCTATTCTTAATCATTAGGAAGCGATTCTCGATATGCTCATCGGCCAATTCACGAATAAAGCCAATCATTGCAGAGAAGAGCATTTCAGTTTCTATTTTATTGGATATAAAACCTTCCTCTTTTCCTCTGTTGATGATGTTGTAAACTGGCTGCTTCATCTCTTCAGCCAATTGTTTTTGGGCTATAGTGATATAAGAAGAGTAATAATATTGTTCCATAAAGATACTTTCTTCATGAAACTCTATTCTGTGCTTCAGATAATTAACCCAAACTGTTTTTAAGCATTGCTTGAATGCTAAATCAGGATGATATCCCTGAACAAATCGTGCTGATGCATCCTTCTCTATTTTATGGTATAAGGCATTGATCAGCTCTTCTTTGTTTTTAAAGTAAATATAAAGGGTTCCCGTAGCTAGTGAAGATTCTTTCGCTATCTTTGACATAGTGATTCCAGCTATCCCTTGACTCTTGATCAATTTCAGGGTAGATTTAAAAACCAAGTCTATTTTTGAAAAATCTTTTACTCTCATGCGGCAAATATAATAAATATATATTCATTTTAGAATTTTATTGTTAATTTAAAAACAATCTATGTTTTTAGAAATCAGTAAAGCCATATGGAAAGCCAAGCCAAATAAGGTTTTCTGATGCTAAAAAGATCTTAAAAAAAAATTAAATGTTTTTTGTAAGCATTGAAAAATTACCTTTGCCGACTTTTTGAACCATTAAAGAACCTTTGAACCAAGAGATTTAAATTGCTTATGAAACAACTCATTAGAAACTTTACCAAGAATCCCAAAAACGATATTTTATCTGGTTTTACCGTGGCATTGGCCTTGGTGCCAGAAGCAGTAGCTTTTTCTTTTGTAGCAGGTATAGATCCATTGGTCGGTTTATATGGTGCCTTTATGATGGGAATTATTACCGCATTATTTGGAGGAAGGCCTGGTATGATTTCTGGAGCAACAGGAGCGATGGCGATTGTAATGGTTCATTTGATTCAGCAAGGAAATCAAGTGGGTTTAACTTTAGAGAGTCCTATTGAGAATTTAGGTTTACAGTGGTTATTCATCACCTTATTATTTGTTGGTGTGATACAAATGTTAGCCGGTTTCTTTAAATTGGGTAAGTTCGTTCGATTAATTCCACATCCCGTAATGCTTGGTTTTGTGAATGGATTAGCCATTGTGATATTTCTTTCTCAATTAAGCTTATTCAAAACCAATGTGGGTGGTGTTCAAGAATGGATGCAAGGATCACAACTTTGGATTATGTTGGGCCTCATTGCTCTCACCATGGGAATTATACAGTTTCTACCAAAACTGACTAAAAAGATTCCGGCGTCTTTAGTTGCGATTTTGGTCATTGCAACCATCACAAACTTAGGTGGTTTAGATGTTAGTACTGTAGGCTCTTTTATAGCCGATGGAGGAGGGAATGGTATTCAAGGTTCTCTTCCAACTTTTCAAATTCAGATTTTTAGTTTATTCGATACCATTTCTGGTCATTGGGGATTGGTATTCTCTACCGCATTTTTATTAGCGGCTGTAGGTTTAATAGAGAGTTTAATGACTTTGAATTTGGTGGACGAGTTAACAGAGACTAGAGGTAGTGGAAACCGTGAGGCAGTAGCTCAAGGTGGAGCCAACTTCATTAATGGTTTATTTGGTGGTATGGGTGGTTGTGCTATGATTGGTCAATCTGTAATTAATGTGAACTCTGGAGGACGAGGTCGATTGTCTGGTGTATTTGCTTCATTATCATTATTGGTATTTATTCTATTTGCTTCCACTTATATTGAGAGTATTCCTATCGCTGCTTTAGTAGGTGTTATGTTTATGGTAGTGATTGGTACTTTTGCCTGGAGTAGTTTTAGAATTATGCATAAGATTCCTAAATCAGATGCTTTAGTTTTAGTGGTTGTTTCAGCGATTACGGTTTGGCAAGATTTAGCTATTGCAGTGATTTCGGGTGTTATTATTTCAGCAGTTGTGTTTTCATGGAAAAATGCAACCATGATTAGAGCTAGAAAAAGAATGAAAGAGGATGGTACTAAGGTTTATGAAATCTGGGGACCATTATTCTTTGGCTCCGTACAAACATTCAATACCAAATTTGATATAAAAGGAGACCCTGAGAAGATTGAGCTAGATTTTATTGAGTCAAAAGTGAGCGACCATAGTGGAATAGAAGCTTTGCTTAACTTGACTAATAAATATATCGCTAGTGGCAAACAAGTTACCTTAACTCACCTGAGTCCCGAATGTCAAAAGCTTATTGTAAAAGCTAACCCTGAAATGGCTGGTTTGATTGAGAAGTCTATTGATGACCCACGTTATTATGTGGTGACTGATATGTTGGATGCTGAAGTTTAAAAGTGGGAAGACGACCGATATTGTATGCTGGATATCTAATGCCGGATGAAAAGACTGGATGTTGGTTGGCGGTTTTAGATCCCCCAACTCAATTCCACAAAAAAACCATTCGCCCTGGGCATCGCCTGCCTCGACTATCTAAATATATGGTATTGCTAATGTTTTCCACATAGAGGGCCACTCTGCAATTATAGGGTAGTGCTTTCCATAATCTCATGTTTAAGGTTTTATAAAAAATGATGCTTTCATTGAAGGTTAATACGGGTAATGAAAACAGAGGTGATGTATAATGATAATTCGAGTTATAACTTATACTTTTGATGTGGGATTGAAAAAAGTTATATCTTTGATTGTTTAAGCATTTATCATGATTCCAAATACTATTCTTTACGATTTAAAATCGAAAATAACAAAGGCATTTTTGAACAAAACAGTGGTTAGATTTCAAATTTTGTCCTGCCATCAACATGGTTTTAAGGTTAGAACAATTGGTTTGTTTGGATTTATTAGCTTTCATGATATGCCTTGGCGTTATCATAATTATTCTTACTGGAATATTGTGGGAGAGCATCTTGTAGGACTTTATTTTTTAGCATTAGTTAAAGTATTAAATGATGATTTTAAATATAGTTTGATAGCTCAAGAAAGTCAATTTTCTAGGCATTTATTAGTAAGAGGGGAAAAATACAGAACTTTAGTACTTAAAAAGAACAAATCATATCTTATTTTAGAAGTTGGTTTTGCCTTCAGTTGGAAATATGGATCTATATTAGGGGAAGTTCATAGAGCTAGTTTTAGTGAAAAAGAATACGAAGAAATAGAAGCTGGAAACATATTAAGTCTGATTTATAAAGGAAATGAGAATGAAGGCGCAAGTATATTTAGTTCAGAAAATTCAGATTTCGAAATTCTATTAAATTTATCGACAAATAGGCAACCTAATTTTTTAAAAAATAAACTAGCTATTGCAAAAATGGCATTGAAGAGTAATGAAGTATTGAACTTCAGAATAATAGGATTTCATGAAAAAGGTTTTTATTGTGAAATGGTTGGATTATTTGCTTTCGTTTCATTTTTTCATATGCCTTGGAAATATAAAAACCAAGGATATTGGATAGTTATAAAAAACTCACTTCTAGGAATAAAACTCAAGGGAACCATTTTTAAATTAAATACTCACATTCTTAGTCTTAAAATTAATGCCGAAATTGACCAATTTGAACCACCTCCATTATTAAAGGGGCAGAGATATAGCTCTATTGTATTGGCGACCTTTTCTAATTTCGTTTTACTTGATTTGGGATTTCATTTTTCGTGGAATTATGGCTCCTTCTCGGCAAAGTTGAAAAATATGTTTATACATAAAGAATTGTCATCACGAATATGTGAAGGTGATATTATTCATGTTTTTTATTGGGGAAAGGATGGTGAGGGGAGTCCAATAATTACAAAAACAAAAGCGCAAAGTGCTGTAGTGTTTTCAAGTGCCGAAAAGCTTGTTTCAAGAAAGATACCTAGTCTAGAACGAATTAAAAAAGCAATTAGCCTTGCATATATGCAATCTGAAATTGTAGAATTCATTTTTGTATTTCAAGTAGAAAATGGGTTTTATGTAGAATGCATGGGTATTTATGCATTGCTCATTTATGATCATCTTCCATGGAATTATTCTAAAAATAATTATTGGAAAATACTACTTCCTTATTTGCAAGATTATTTCTTTAAAGCAAGTATAGTTGCTTTGGATAGCCAGCAGATCCTTATGTATTTGAAGGCTTTGCAACTACAAGAAGAAATTGATGTTGAAGAAGGGTTTATTGATGCAATTGTTTTAGAAAAATCCGACAAAAAAATGGTGTTGGAATTAGGGATTCATTTTGATTGGGAGTTTGGGTCACTTTTAAATGAATGGAAAAAAAATAATTTGAATGCTAAAAAATGGTTGAGTTTTTGTCCGGGGAATAGGGTGTCAATTTATTATAAAAACAATATGCTTTTTAGCGAGGATGAATTGATTTTGAACGAGGAGTTAAGATTAGAGGAAGAAGCGATACATGAAAAATATACTGATAGTAGATTGAAAATTCGTTTATCAAAGTATAATAATAACAGCTTGGTTGGGAATATTGAAGAGCAAGAAGTGTTTTTTAATATTGATAATATGCCGTGGCAGTATGAGAAACCGAATTACTGGAGAGCGTTTCTTAATTCAATTAATGGTTGCTTTTTTGCAATTTCTGAAGGCAATGAAATAAATAAATGTCAATTGGAATTATTGAGTAAGGATGCTCTGGAAAGTAAATTAGCTGTAGGAAAATCATATCAAGCGATAATATTAGAAAAACAAAACAAATGTGTTGTTTTTGATTTAGGAATTCATTTTAAATGGCAATATGGTTCTTTAATATGTTGTGTTCCCAACTATCATTATAATGATAAGAGCATTAAATCAATGAACCGGGGAGATGTTTTTAGTATTGTTTATTGGGGAAAAAACATATTTTCAAATAAGTTGGTATTTGGAAAGAAGGGCTCGAAATGCGATGAGGATCAGATGTTAGAGAAAAGCAAAATTGGAACCATTGTAGGCGTAAGGGTGGAGAGAAAAGGTGCAAAGGTAAAGGGTTATATTGATAATGAGTTTCTGGCTGTATTTAACCGTTCTAAAAAAATATATGGTGAGGATTCTTTTAAAGTTAAATTTGCTTTGGCCAAACTAAATGATGGGCAAATATTAAAATGCAAGGTGCTCAGTTATGTTCCCGGTGAACAATATTATTCTGTCTGTTGGATTAATTATAATGAGGTATGAACCTAAGTTTTGTTGAAATATGAAAAGAATGCTATAGAACCCAACTCAACTCCACAAAAAACATTCGCCCTGGGCAGCGTCTACCTTGACTATCTAAATATATGGTATTGCTAATGTTTTCCACATTGAGGGCCACTCTGAAATTATAGGGTAGTGCTTTCCATAATCTTATGTTTAAAGTTTGATAAGATGGATAGGTTACAGAGTTGAAATATCTAATATCAGTGGAATTATGATCGTTAATATAGCGTTCTCCTTTATATTTCCAGAGGAGGTTGAAGTTCACAATCGGATTTTCCCAAGATATTCCTCCAGAGGCATTATGCATGGGGACATTGGCAAGGAATTTGTCTGTTAAATCGTAATCTACTTCAGAATCATTAATTTCATATTTAGTAATGGTAGAATGGCTATAGGCGTAATTAGCGAAAAAACGAGCCCCTTTCCATAAGTCAATATTTAAAGAAGTTTCACCTCCGTAGGCTTGCATCTGACTAATATTATCCATCTTATATACCGGAATGATTTTATAACCTATATCTACAGAATCGCCTGTGCTCACTTGATACATAAAGTCCTTTCCTATGGAATAATAGATAGAGGCTGAAAGGCGAATATTTTTTGCTAAGACTATATCACCTCCAATTTCCATATTATTTATATTCTCATTTTTAAGATATGGATTGGCACGTCTAAAGTAGTTTCCGGAGCTTTGTGAGCGGCACATGTCATCAAGGGTGGGAGGCCTGAAACCAGATGAAAAACTGGCATAATATCGCATGTTTTCTTTGTTGGTATACAATAATGAAATACGTGGGCTTATGGCCTGCCAATGTGAATTTGGCATGAGTGTGTCTTGGAAATGGAGTAAATAATTAATTTTTTTACTGGGATAATAAACAGAATAGTTGCCATCGAAAAATTCGGCATAATCATATCGTAGGCCCAATGTAAGTAAAAGCCTATCATCAAGGAAATTCATTTCATCTTGAAGGTAAAGTGCGCCAATAGCAATATTCCCTTCATTGACTATACTATCGGTGGAGGTGAAATAATTGTCAGAGGCCAATACGGAGCCATATCGAAAATCAACACCGGCTTGAAAAAGATGTATGCCTTTTTGGAAATGAAATTTGGTAATACTTCCTGCGTCAAGCCTTTTAGAATCAACCTCATACATGCTGAAATCATTATCGCTATTGATATATTCGTTCTGTTTGATATAGTTTTCAAATTGGCCAAAAGCTGCTGTTTCCCAATAAAGAGACTTACTAATTTTACCATTATATCTTAATCGGGTATTCAAATCTCGTCGACTCGAATAAGTCCCGTCATCATCAAAGACTTGCCAGCCTTTACCTCGTTTATCGGCATATCCTTTTACTGAAAACACCAATTGTTCGGAACCGGAGAATGAATGTCCAATTTTAGCCTCCCCCGATATTTCATCAAAATAGGAAGGACGTAATAGGGTGTCTTCGCCATATTCAAGAAATTCTTCGCTTTCGGTGATATAGCCATCACTGGTGCCTCCATGTAAAGCCAAATCCCAGAAAGTTCCTTGGTCTATACTATCCACATTGCTTTTGCCCAAATGAGCATCAGCGAGGAGGGTATTATAGGTTCCGTATTTTATATTGGCGCCAGCTGTGGTTTTTTGCTTGGGAATAGATGTGCGTAAATCAATGACTCCACCCATAGCATTGGCACCATAAAGGGTGGATGCGGCTCCTTGAACGATTCGGATTTCGTTGATATTATTAATATTAATGGCATTCCAGTTTACCGAACCACCATCCGATTTATTAATGGGAACACCATCTATCATCACCAGCATTCTACCTTGATTGTCCCCACCCATTCCTCGCATGGAAACTACGGCTTTATCGCTAAACATTCCCAGAGTATTATCCACGTCTACACCTGAGGTATATTGTAAGACGCCTTCTAGTTTTTGAGCGGGAAGGCTTCTTATCTCCTCTCTGTTGATCTTTTGAATACGAGCGGAAGAAAGCATCTCGTCGGACTGAAATCCTTTAGCAGAGACTTCTATGGTTTCTACAGTGAAAATAGATTTCTTGAGTTGTATCTCAACACTATTATCCCCTTTTGAAATAGATATTTTTTTCTTGTATTTTTTGTAGCCTAAAAATGAAACTTCCAAGGTGTAATTTCCTTGGTCTAGGTTTAGCTCAAATTTTCCATCCTCATCAGAGATACAACCCTGTTGCTTGATGCTCACATTAGCGCCAGATAGAAAAGAACCATTTTGTGCATCTAGAATAACACCTTGTAGGGTGTTTTGTGCTAGTGAAAAATGAGCACTGGAAAATATTAAAACTAGAGAAAATAATAGAGATAGCTTTCTCATATACTCGTTGGATTTAGAAAAAATTCAGTAATAACAATTAAAAGCAAGTATAATATCTGTCTTTAATTGGGCGAACTCATACTTTTGTTTGTGCAATCATTTTATACAAAGCTAGTGCGGATTTGGTGCGTACAAAACACTTTCTTTTACCATTATATTCGTACGGAAAACATACTGAGGTTTTATTCAGCAGAACTTTCCGCGTCAGCTGTTTGTGAATAACAAGCTGGTCTTATGTCTTTATTAGCAGATAAGAAAACTCCAAGAAATGAAATAACGATTTATCGGATTTTTCTTGCAGACACTAGCTATTTCTGAATTTTCATATTAAAGGTGATTTTTCCTTCGGCCATGGTATCAGCAGATATGATTTCTACAATCCCATGTTTTCCGCTTCCAGTTTGGAAAGGAATGAATAAGCCCGCTTCAAGCCATTTATACTTCTTCTTTCCCCAAGTATCATCAAAGGAATGAATAAGTAGACTATCGTCGTGGCATTGATTAAAGTTTTGAAGATTGATGCCATTAGTGGCTCTAATATCCCAAGCTGTATAGTTGCGGGTATCCCAGTTTAATAATTCAGGGTAATACTCTTCATATAATTCTCCTAAACCATTGCCATCTTCACCCGGAGACGAGAAGGTAGGTGAAGGGCGGTTTGTATTATTGTCAACAGAATATTTAAAATAAGCAATGAAATCAACTTCGTTCTGAACAATAATACCAGAATCACTTGGATAGCTATAAGCTAGTTGAGCATCGAACCAAGGGTTAGTGGTGCTGCTATTTTGCATACCAATGCTTAGGTTATTATATTCATTGATGGCACCATAGGTGGAATTGGGGTCGCCTGAAATGGCGAGAGTGCTTACTGCAGTTTGACGCTCTTTGTTCATCACCTGAATTTCCCAAACAGCATTTAATTTCGTTTCTTGCCAAAATGTTCTTGTGAAATCTATTGATGTGGAATATAATCCGGAGTCTATTTTAACATATTCCTCATTATCGGCCGTATAACTAATCACGATATTGGTGATGGGCTCTTCAGAATTTGCAATAATTCTTAATTTGATGGGATCGCCTATACTAACAATCTCATTCTCCTGTGTATATGCTTCGCTTTGAGAAAGTGAAACATTTGGCGGCTTAGCATCCTCATTTTTATCACATGCTAAAAGCGTGGATAGTAGTAGAATGATAAGCGCCAAATTGTAAAGTTTCATATTTTATGCCCCTATTTTACGATTAACTTGCGAGTAACCATATAGTTTGGATACTGAACACGAATCATATAAACGCCTTCAGAAAGATTAGATACATTCATAGTATTCAACTGCTGAGGAGTATTATTTTCCCATACCATTCTTCCAGAAGGATCGAATGTTGAAATAGATATAGCATCTACATCAACAGCAATACTTGCATTGCTAGTAGCTGGGTTAGGGAAACATTTAGTATTGTTTTCTAAATGTAATTCAGAAAGTCCTGTATTGTCAGAACCATAAATCATGATATTGTCTATCTTTACAGTACCTGCAGCAGTAACTTCATCACCATTCATATCAAGGTTTGAAGTAGGAACCCAAGCAATATATAAAGAGCTTTCTGGATTGTTAGCAGCTTCTGGGATTGCGATATCAACCAATTGACCTGTTGTCCAATCGTTGGCAATAGTAAATTCAGAACCAGGAATATCAGCCCATTCACCACCACTATGTCTCCACATTACTTTCCAGTCTGCTGGACCAGGATCGTTATTAGTAGAACGCATTTGAGAAGAAACAGTAAAGTGACCATATTCGCTTCCTTTTACTTTGATAGATAACATTTTGTAATTGGCAGCATTATCCCAACCTGCGCAAGTAGCAGCAGAGTCACTATCACCACCTACACCTTTTTTCAAATAAAGAGAATACTCACCAGCGCCATCTGTATCTTCCATACGGATATCATAAGATAAGTTGTTTTCTAAGCCTAGGTTGGCATTGAATGGCTCTTCAACTCCACCAGGAAACTCAAATCCTGAGATTAAAACTTGTGCATTGAGGTTAAAACCTGCAATGAATACTAAAATTAAGAAGTAGAATTTTTTCATAAAACTTTTTTTTTGAATGATTATTTATTATAGTTAATTTTTAATCCGAAGAGAACATATCTTCCTGGAGATGGGTAGCCTTTTCTGTCTACAAATTCCACGTCGAACATGTTCTGTACATCTATATATAGTTGAAAATGTGTTTTTAAGGTATAACTCAATTTAAAATCGAAAATGGAATATCCATCTACCTTTAGCGTATTCGCATCGTCTATCCATTGCTCGTCAATATATCTATAGGATAGTGAGGTGTTTAGGTTTTTGAATTGATAGAACAGACCAGCATAGAATTGATGAGGAGGTACCTCAACAGCATATTTCCCAGTAAGATCAACACCTTCTGTCGAATTATATTTGATAATGGTTGTATAGTTGTAGGAGTAGTTGGTGGAGAGTCTTAGGTTTTTGAGAATTTGGTATTTAACATTGATTTCAGCTCCAATAATTTCTACGTCAGATATGTTTTGCTTTTGTAATAGAGGTAATACTTCGCCACCCAAATCAATATCTTCTCCAAGGCTGACCAAATAGTGGAAATCAATTCCTCTTGAATAATAAACTGCAGGTTCAATGGATAATTTATCTAAAGTGATAAAAGTTCCCATTTCAATATTATATAGTTTCTCAGGAGTCAATTCTGGATTGGCCACCTTTATTCCTTTACTAATTTTCCCAGAGCGGCATAAGTCGTCTAGTTTAGGAGGATTGAAACCAGAAGCTATCGAGACATAATGTCGTAGAATTTCATTTTGCTTGTAATTTAAAGCCAGTTTAAAACTCATTGCATTCCATGCTTGTGATTGATAAGAATTATAAATATCTCTTGGATATGCGGTAGCAGCAGAAGGGTTTTTTACGGTAAAATCGCCACCATAGAAGTTGGCATAATCAAATCTAAGTCCACTAACTAATTTGAATTTTTTGTTTAAATCGTGTTCATCTTGAACAAATAAGGCAAAGAAATTATAATTACCATTATAATAAACTTCATCAAAAGAAGTAAAGTAAATGTCCTTATATTTGGTGTCGCCATGTTTGATGTCAGCACCAAAAATGAGATAGTTCTTTTCGGAAATCATTTTATTGATTCCTATCCAAATTCCCTCATCAATATCAATAGAGGAGCTTTCAGAAAGTTTATATTCACCGCTGGTATTTATTTTTTCTTTTTGATAGAAGTAATCTTGTCTTTTTCTGTAGGCATTAGCATTAATACTGAATCCTTTTATTCTTCCTGAATAGTTGGCTTTGACTATCGAGTTAGTGAATTTATAGTGACTACCATTTTCTTCAAATACCTGGATTCCTCTATTTCTCAAATCATCGTAATAATCAACGCTCACTTCTAATTTATGGTTGGCATTAAACTGATAACCCAAGTATCCACCAGCATTATATTCCCAAATAAAAGTGGTGGTATCCGTGAAATCTCTGGTGGCTTCACTCTCAAAATAATAGCCATTGCCTTTTCTTCCAAAGCCATTCAGGCCCCAATAAAGTCCTTTTTCATTTTTTACTTTACTTCCTGCAACTCTGAGGTGTTGTCCTAAGGTTTCAAAAGAACCAGCGTAAGTATTGCTGTTGATAGAAAGAGGAGATGTTGCTTTTTTGGTGATGATATTAATCACACCACCCATAGCATTATTTCCATAGAGGGCTGAGTTGGGTCCTTTTGTGATTTCTATTCTTGCTACATTATCAGGATCTATCATGTGCCAATTTACGGAGCCACCAGCGGCAACATTCATTGGAACTCCATCTAAGAGGATAAGAGTACGAGCACTAGAGCTTAAACCTCGCATGGTTACACTGGAGTTTTTTGAAAATGGTCCCCAACTTCTATTTACATTCACATTACTTATGGAATTAAAAACGTCATCCAGATTATTCACCGGCATTTCGTCAATATCTGTGCTTTTGATCAGTTCAATTTTTGCAGGAATTTCATCTATCTGCTTTTCATAGCGATTGGCTGTAACTACAATCTCTTTGGTAGTGATGGTGTCCTTGTCTATTTGCCCAAAAGAGAAAATACTTACAAATAGAAAGCTATATAGTAAACTTAATTTCCTCATTTCATCTTCATTTCAATAATAACACTTCCTGTTTCATTTCCTGATTGGGAGATGACCTTGAACAAGCCAAAATTCCCCTTATCCGATACGAAGGAGTATATGTCATTGGCTTTTAAGTTTTTTGCTTTTCTTTTACCCGTTTCAAAAGCAAAGGTGGTGGCGTAAATTAAACTATCATTCTCACATAAATCAAAGTCTTCGATTGTAATACTGGGTTCTGCAAAACGAGTTGTATTTCTGGTATCCCAATTTTCTAATGCAAACTGTCCTTCGAATATGGTCTCAGGAACATTAGCCCCAGGAGAGGCTATAGTATGTTCATCTTCATCTACATTGTCATAATAGGATAGTAAATGAATTTCTTCTTGTATGGAAAAAGCATCCTCCCTATTGTAAATCCTTTGATGACTTAATGAATAGAAACTCTCAAACTCACTATTGTCTTGGAAACCTAGACTAATAGGAAGGACATGGGTGATGTCACCATGGGAACTGCTTTCTTCTTTGGTAATTTTAATGCTGATGGTATTTGATTGTTTTCTGTTTCTATCTCTAGTCGTGATATTCCAAATCTCCCAATCTGCCACGCTTTTGATGATATTCTTGTTCATGGTAATTGATTGAACATGCATACCTGTATCAATGACAATGGTGTCGATGGGGGAAATTCTTTGAAACCGGATAGTGTTGATTGGGTATTCGGAGAATGATTGTGCTAGAACACTTATTGAAAGAGTATCCCCAACCTTGGCGCTGGTATCACTACTGATGAATCCATCTGCTATTATGAATTCAATAGTAGGGTTTGCATAGTTTGTAATCTCCTTTTTGCATGAATATAAGAATACAAAAAACGATATGCATAAAAATGCGACTCGGAATATATGCGAAAACTGAGCTTTCATTTTTTGTAATAGCTTATTTTTTAAGGGCTTTAATTGCGCCGAAGGCTACTAATGTACCTAGAGCTCCAAAGAAAAAATGACTAAGGATTGGAATAATTATACCGTGCTTTGCAAAGGAGCTGATGAAAACAAGTCCTGAAAAATGAAGCCCCAATCGTAATAGTGGAATCATCATATAGCAAAGACCACCGAAAAATGCAACGATATAAGCATTCTTAGTTTTGAGATCGAATTTAGCCCAAACAAAATCAAGAGCAAATCCAATGCCCATATACATAAATGGGATAGTTGGGTCTTTAAACCCCATGAAAGGTAAAAGCATCATGGAGCCACTGGCCAACATGGTAATGCTACTGGCAAATTTTTGACCGGATAACATTCTTGCAGCCATTAATATACCTATCACTTCAATTCCATGACGTCCAGGGATATTTAAGGGTACGCGTAAATAAGCACGCAAAGTAGCGATAAAAACTCCTGTTAAGATGAGGAGTAATATTTCTATAACCGTAGCGTATCTCTTAGTTAGAGATAGACTTAATGTATTCTTTTGATACGACTTTCCACTCATTGCTAGTATTTTTTGTAGGTTCCACATAGGTGATGATTTTGCTGTTTTTCATCGCCGGCCTGAACCATTCGTTTATGTCTAAATATTCTTCATCATCAATGACCATTCCTTCAGTGGTTTGTACTTCATCGATGTTGACTATTTTTTTCAAAGAGGAGATTTGATGAATGCCTTTGATATCTCTAATTTCATGTCCTTGCAACCAAATGCAGCGGCCATCGTTTCCCCATTTTCTAAGACCTATAGCTGCAAGAGAGCCAATAATTCCATCATGGGTTCCGGTTAGTCCTTCCAAATGAATTTGGTGTTTAGCTGCTAAAGCTAAAGCGTCTTTTTTAGTGAGGACAGTTTTCTTTGCATTTCTACCCCAGTCAATAATCTCTTGATTTACTTTTTCGAATGTGGAAACACAAAGTCCTACATCGGAACCGTCAGCAGCTATTTCATTGAGGAAGTCTCGTGATAAATTGATGACTTTATCAATATCATCAGCAATGATATGTATACTTGCTGAGCTATTTTGAGAGGTATAGGGGATGTCATCATGAACAAATAATTGATGGCGAAGAATCTCCAATACTTCATAACCTTCTTTAGAAAACAAGTCCGCCATCTGGCGAGAGCGAAAACCAGTTCCTCTTGTATTCTTATTGTCGGTATCGTCGATGCCAATTAATAACTCAATCATTTGCTGTGTTTAAAGCGCAAAGATATAAAAACCGATAGGGAAAATAATGCGAATCGAGCAATTTAGAATCAGTATAGTGTTGAGATTTAATTTGCTGAGATAGAGATGGGACTCGGTTTCCAGATTTTTTTTGAGTGAAATCTAACCTATTTCAAAGGAGGTGATGCCAAATATTTTTTCGATGGGAAGCTTTGGGATTTCTCCGGTGTACATCCTGGCAGTTTGAAATATTTCTGTCATATGATACCTCTTTGCAAGTGATAGTGCCTCATTATTGATTTCTGGAACATCTAAGTAAATATGCTCATTGGTTTGAGCATGACTTTTAAATATCTCGAATAACTCATTGGCTTGTTCGGCTTTTTCTGCAAATAGAGGCGCGATTTTATAGCCTTCTCTACATTTTCTCATGACGCCATAAGCTTTAATATCACCATCCTCTAAAATGGCATATCCATAGGATGCTGGCATCTGGATCCACTTCTCAATAAACTTGGGTCTAGGAACTGGGAAAAAATGGTTTTCGAATTTTTTAATCTGCTTTAAAGTAACTTGATTTAATGATGTAATCCTTGTATTCTCAATGGATTCCCCACTTCCTTTACCTTGAAATCTAATATTATTATAGGCCAATCTGAAACCTGTTTTTTTGTAATTTTCTTGTTGCTCTACCACTCCATCTAAGCCAATATTACATCCTTTTAGGTATTGCATTCCCGCTTGCCAAATTTTATATCCATATCCTTGGCCTCTATATTTAGGTTTTACCATGTAAAATCCTAAGAAACCAAAAGTATCATCATATTTTATTACGGAAATAGAGGCGATGGCTTCTCCATTTAAATATCCTATTAGAAATCCGTTTTTGTCAGCAGCATAATAGGCATCAATATCGTGTAGTCCAGGATTCCATCCCTCTTGAGTAGCCCAGTCAATAACCATATCTAGCTGGGAACGAGATATCGTTTTGACTTGGTAATTGATAGTAGTCATAACGTTAATTTTTTGGGACGATAAAGGTAATCATTATTCAGTATGAAAATATGTTTATATTCATTTCTTCACATGAATTCATTCTCGTCTTATTACAGCAGACCCTTAACTATATCCAGTTTTCTGCTAAGATTGTGCTGTAGTAGAAATGAGGTTAATATGTTTGTGCAAGTATAAATGGAATTAGATACTGAAAAATAGATGCTTATAATGTTCCCTTACTATTTCAAACTATTCCTCAGTTTGATATTCACTATTTCAGAATCATTGCCCAATCGGATAGGAATAACTGCAGTACCATAACCAGAGGAGATATAAAAATGAGAATCTTTCTTTTTTAGGTAGCCCCAATCTTGCTCAAAAATCATACCTGTGATATAATTTAATGGCCAGAATTGTCCATTATGGGTGTGTCCTGAAAATTGGAAATCGATTCCTGTTTGACTTGCCTCCTCCAGTTTATAGGGTTGATGATCGAGGAGGAGGGTAGGGAGTGAGATATTGAGTTCGCTTTGAAGCTCAGTAATGCTTTTTCTAGGAATGCCTGAAGATGCTTGAGCTTGGATATCATCACGACCAATGATATTAAACTTCCCATCAATGGTAACGGCAGTATCTACGAGCATCTTTATTCCATTCTTTTCAAAATAGTTCAATTCCTTTTGTGCTCCACTGATATACTCATGGTTTCCCAAGCAGGAATAAACACCATATTTCGATTTAATTTCTTTAAAATGCTCCACCAATTCATCATGCTGAACCACTTTAATATTATCATCAATGATATCTCCCCCAATCAAAACCACATCTGGCTTCAGTTCATTAATCATGGAAATTAATCTTTTGGTTTTTTTGTGATTCACCATGGTTCCCAAATGAATATCACTCACCGCTACAATGTTTAGTTCTTTGAGGCTACTGCTGGGTTTTTGAATGTCCAGTTCTAAGGTTTTTACTTTCGGATTGATGGTATTTAAAAAACCAATCAGCATAATAATAGAAATGAAACCCAAAGTACCTAATCCTATGATTAATTTTGATTTGGCGTAGTTGGCAGTAATGAACTCTGGATAAAATGGAATTAAATGATTTACCCCTCTGAGGATGTCGAAGAAAAGGATACTGAAAATGCCAAATACAAAGAATCCAGCTGAAACAGCACCAATTCTAATTAAGGCATCACTTAAAATATTGATAGAAGTTCGTTCTAATACCTTTCCTAGAAAAAATGAAATTAGAATAAAAATATAAAGCACCAAAGTGATTTTTAAACCCATAATAGAAGCAGGAAAAGCTTGTCCCATTCGGGTAAATAGATATATGCCTAATAATGTAAAAAGGCTAATTACTGTGATTAGGAAAATGGCTAGACGCATGTGATGATTTTTGAATTGGCAAATATATATAGTACTATTTGATAATACGTGATGGCGTGCTCCTTTTTATATGATAAATTGTTATTCAGTTTTTTTGTTAAAAAAGTATTAAAATATATAATTATAAAATAGGTTTGTAATCTCGTTTTTATATCATATAAGTATTTCTCAAATCAGTATGCTAGTATTGTTTGATTTATACTTTATGTATTATTTAAAAAAGCATATATGAAAACCATTATCAAAATTACCCTTAGTTTGGCACTACTAATTAGCCAAACGCTATATTCTCAAGTATTAGAACAAGATTCTCTAGCCTTAGTAGCTTTTTATAATAGCACGGGAGGCCCCAATTGGGATAATAATAGCAATTGGCTTACTGGGCCTGTTAATAATTGGCATGGGATTACTGTTGAAGATGGGAGGGTTGTGAAACTTGGAGGATATGGTAATTCTCTGGATAATTTAGTTGGAGTTATTCCGCCAGAAATAGGAGACCTAACAGCTCTTAAAGGATTATTTATTGGGCACGAAAGCGGACTGACGGGTAATATTCCTGCTGAAATTGGAAATTTAGATGAATTAACCGGGTTGGGTATTGGGAATTGTTCACTATTACGGCAACTTAGTTTATGGGAGAATAATATAACAGGCTCAATTCCTCCTGAAATAGGAAATTTGGATAGTTTAGAATTTTTGGAGTTGCAAGAAAATCAAATAAGTAGTTCTATTCCCTCAGAACTGGGCAACTGTAACAGTTTAACTGAACTACGATTAAACAATAATCAATTAAATGGTGTGATTCCAGCGGAATTGTCAAATCTTGAGAATTTAACAATAATGCATTTACAAGATAATAATCTTACAGGAAATATACCCGAATCTTTTAGTGACTTCTTTTTAGATTGGGATAATCCACTGGAACTTAATGTATCAAATAATCAACTATCGGGGAAACTACCACCGGAATGGGGTAATATGAGCTTTTCAATCAATGAATTAAATATTGCTAATAATAATTTTTCAGGCTTACCATTGGTTAATTATAATTGGTTAATGACTTTCTTCGATATAAGAGGAAATAAGCTTCCTTTTGAACAAATGGAATCACATTATGAGTCCTTTCAGTCGGGCATTTATTTCTTTTTTAATTATTGGCCCCAGCAGAACATGCTTATACCTATTGATACAGCACTTAGCATAGGGAGCAATTATTCTATTTACTCTGGCACGGCAGGAGAATACACCTATTACAAATGGTTTAAAGATGGTGAGCTATTAGCAGAAGGAGCAGATTTGGATACCTTATTTATTAACAATTTTGCTGCAATCGATATTGGGGTTTATACTTGTCAAGCTACTAATTCATTACTAAGTATGCTCACATTGCATAGAAACCCAGTGAGTATTAGCATTTATGAGGATGTGTCAAATGTAGAATGCCATGAGCCGGAAATATCATTATATCCAAATCCAGCATCCCAAGAGCTTAATATTTCCTTTTCTGATAAATGGACTGATTTTGAAATTAGCATTTATTCAAATACTGGTATTTGTATCTTCCATCAACAAGTAGAGGGAGTAGAGAATATCATCCGTTTTAATATAAAACATATAAAAACAGGAGTTTATCTTTTAAAAATACAAACTAAAAATAAAACTTATACTGAAAAGCTGATTATTAAATAAAAAAAGCAAGTGGGGCATCATCTTGGCGGAAGAACCCCACTGCAAACAATATATTTGTTAAATAATTAATATTGAATATTAAAAATTATTAGTTTTATACACTCGATAAAAGCATATATGAAAACCATTATCAAAATTACCCTTAGTTTGGCACTACTAATTAGCCAAACGCTATATTCTCAAGTATTAGAACAAGATTCTCTAGCCTTAGTAGCTTTTTATAATAGCACGGGAGGCCCCAATTGGGATAATAATAGCAATTGGCTTACTGGGCCTGTTTATAATTGGCATGGGATTACTGTTGAGGATGGGAGGGTATTACAACTTGGAGGTGGAGGAACTCTTACGTCAAATAATTTGATTGGCGAATTACCACCCGAAATTTGGAATTTAACAAAACTTAAGCGTATTTCAATTAGTAATAATACAGAATTAGAAGGAGATTTAACCATTGGAATTGGAAACTTGACGGATTTAGTATTAATCAATATTGGGAATTGTTCCCTAAGTGGAACAATTCCCAATACTATTGGGAATTGTTCATATTTGTGGAGTATAAATTTGAAAGAAAACAACTTGATAGGTTCAATTCCACAGGAAATAGGAAATCTGGATAGTCTGGAGTTTCTAACATTGCATAGTAACCAACTAAGTGGTTCTATTTCTCCAGAATTGAGTAACTGTACTAATTTGATAGAGTTGTATCTAAATAATAATCAATTAAACGGAATTATTCCAGCTGTATTGTCAAATCTTGAAAACCTAACAATAATGCATTTACAAGATAATAATCTTACAGGAAATATACCCGAATCTTTTAGTGACTTCTTTTTAGATTGGGATAATCCACTGGAACTTAATGTATCAAATAATCAACTATCGGGGAAACTACCACCGGAATGGGGTAATATGAGCTTTTCAATCAATGAATTAAATATTGCTAATAATAATTTTTCAGGTTTACCATTGGTTAATTATAATTGGTTAATGACCTTCTTCGATATAAGAGGAAATAAGCTTCCTTTTGAACAAATGGAATCACATTATGAGTCTTTTCAGGCTGGTATTTATTTCTTTTTCGATTATTGGCCCCAGCAAAATATGCTCAATGAGATAGATACGGCATTGAGTATTGGGAGCAATTATTCTATTTACTCTGGAACAGCCGGAGAATATACCTATTATAAATGGCTTAAAGATGGCGAGCTATTAGCAGAAGGAGCAGATATGGATACCTTATTTATTAATAATTTTACCACAAGCGATATTGGGGTTTATACTTGCCAGGCAACAAATTCATTGCTAGGTATGCTTACTTTGCATAGAAACCCGGTGAGTATTAGTATTTATGAGGATGTGTCAAATGTAGAATACCATGAGCCGGAAATATCATTATATCCAAATCCAGCATCCCAAGAGCTTAATATTTCCTTTTCTGATAAATGGACTGATTTTGAAATTTGCATTTATTCAAATACTGGTATTTGTATCTTCCATCAACAAGTAGAGGGAGTAAAGAATATCATACGTTTAAATATAAATCATATAAAAACAGGAGTTTATCTTTTAAAAATACAAACTAAAAATAAAACTTATACTGAAAAGCTGATTATTAAATAAAAAAAGCAAGTGGGGCATCATCTTGGCGGAAGAACCCCACTGCATGAGTTAAATAAACATCAACCCTTTAAAAATGCAAAACTATGAAAAAGAAATTGATTTTTCTTGCAGCATTATCTATGCTGTTTTTAACAACTTTAAAAGCCCAGTATCTTGGGCAGGTCCAATTTACCAATGCAGATGTTGCTATTGAGCAAAAAGACGGATGGCATATCGCCACTATGGCAGGATGCCAAATGGAAAGTAAAGAGGGGAAGCCCTATTTGCCAGTGAAGTATTTACAAATTGCCATACCTGCGAATAAAGTGGTAAGAGGCATTGAAATTATAAGTGTTCAGCAGTAAGAGCTTTCAGGTACTTATCAAATTCAACCTACTCAGAAGGAACAAGTGCCTGGTTTTGATGCCCCAGCATTTGTAGGTCCTTTAGCGGGTATCTATAAACCCGAGTTCGATTATAAAAACAGAGCTAATTGATCGTCTTTCTCCAAATCATATTTTATAGAAGGTTTTTTAGCAAAGAATGAATATGCGATAAGAGCGGCGATAATATTGGAGATAAAATTTTCAAAACTTCTGTGCCTAGAATGTTCAATTTGGCACATGTTTTTTAGTTCA
>NZ_JABKBZ010000062.1:0-33126 GCF_013166635.1 Lentimicrobium sp. S6
GGCCCTGCTAAAATCAAAAAACAGAAAAGCTCTTGAATACTTCTAAGATTTGCTAGAAAAAAATTGAAAAAAAATAACTACACAAGAGCTGTGGAGATATCATTGCCCAAATTGATTCCACAATATATAAGGTAGGCTTTACGGCTTCGTTGCCGGTTTACGTTCAACACACAGCACATATTCAGCCCCTCTTGGCCATAAGTAAATGCTTAGCTCCACGGCTTAGGGCTGAAAACGATGCTTAATTGTTGTGTACAGTTTTATTTGATATTATAAAAATTGTCGATTATTTATTCATAATATTCAATTTCTCTCTTGTACAAAAAATTGATGAGTTGAACAGGCATATTGTCAAACGACTCCACTTTTTTAGTCCAATTCCCATAAATATCAAAATCTTCATATTTGTAAGAATTTGAAATTGTATTTGAGCCCATACTACTAGTTTCTGTACTTTCAATAACTTCATTATTGTTGTTGTAGCTATACCCAATCGCTGAAACGCTATTAAGGTAACTAACTAAAGGTTCATGGAATATGTATGTTGAGTCTTCAATTATTCTTCCTTTTATATCATATTCATAAATGTTCTTAGTATATAACCTTTCTTTATCCCCACTATTCTTTTCAATTAATCTATTGTTATTATCATATTTGTATTTTGTATACCAATAGCCCTCTGATTTTAAGTAATATTTTGTTTCCTTAATTAAATTGTTTTTATCATCATATTCATAAATTGTCGAATCCCTTAATAAATTTTCAGGGTAATTATATTTAATTATCCGTTGATTATTACTGTTGTATCTAAATATTGTTTTTTGTTTTTCCACATCACTCCAATTTTCATCATATGGTCTAGCGTATTTGTAACCTGGAATATTGTAATCTGTTTTAAAACAATAACTTGAATCTTTTTCTACTATTTCAATTAATTTATCATTGCTATTATACTTATAATTAATTATCGTTGTGGTTTTAACATTGGGAATTATTTTATCAATTTCTTCTCTAATTAAATTTCCATTTTTATTAAATGTACTAAGAGAGGTTTGTTCTGGTATATACAAATCTTTTCCCAAAGAATCTGTAACTGCAAAACTCTTAGTTGTCTTAATGCTTCTAACTTCACCTTTCAAATTAAATTCTTCTAAATTATTTTGACTTCTTCCAATTAAGCACAGATTCAAAATGATCGTTGAAAATATAAATAATGATTTCATACTCTAATTATTTCTTTTTTCTTTATTTCAAGTTCAATGGGATAATTATAAAAATTGTACACAACGGTTTGGCTATGCGTAGTTTGGGATTTTGAAACGATTAATTTTCAATTTACCACTAATTTTATTTGATGCTATAAACTTCAATATTAGCACGTTACCCAAATTACGTATAGCCTTTGTTATGGGCTTTTTTTCTTACTCATATTGATTAACAGAAATAATGTCTTATTTATAATTAAAACACGTCCTGCTGATATAATATGTAATTAATTAAAATGGTTTGCTAATAAACACTAAAACAGGTATTAAATAAATTATAGCAAAAACAACTTTGTTAAGACTAATAAATTGCTTGTCTTTATTCATTAGTATGCTTAACAAGAGTAATAATGAAGATAAAATAAACATCCATGTTGATATGGATACCAAAACACTACCACCAGGCCAATGCAGAACTTTAAATACAAATGAAGTTAGAAAAACAATCATTGTGATTGGAATAAAGTACTCTGCAATTTTTGCACAAGGCGTAGAAGTAGTTGAATCTACAGAAAATACAGATAGAATAAAGTATAGTATTCCCAATACGCCGCTTACTAAAATTAATATATCCGCACCAGGATAATGCAAAGAATTGAATAATACACCAATTAACATTAATAATCCGCCGAGGACACCTAAATAATTATTAACTTTTTTCATTTCTATAAATTTAATTTTTCCTACTCTTAAGGCTTTTCGGTTTCGCCCCGTTTTTTGAGTGGGTTCTGGTCTCCACTTTCGCCCTACCTTTTTTTCGGGATTGGTCAGGTCAAATTCTTATCCCATTATGTTTAATTTATGTACGGTTATTTTCTGTCAGTCTATTTTTATTTTTTTTACGATTTTAGTCGGTTGCTTTGCTGACTATTTTTCGTTTTCCGTTAATTCCAACTAATGTCAAAGTTAATTATTTTATTTTCAATCAATTAGTATTTTTCAGTTTTATATACTTCAAACCATTATTTCAACATTCGTTAGCGAAAATAGTCAAACGTATTTTTATGGTTGTATTGCCCATAACGTTGAGTATAAGAATAGTAGGCGACTACGTGGCACTTTCCTGTCAAGTAACAGATAAGTTGAAGCAGCCTAAAACTCTTGAATTCACTACTATCTCGGCTATTATTTTTATATATTGTTACCAAACGTATTTAGTATAATTCTCCATCTTATCTAGATTTTATGGTTCCAAACTTATCTTGTATTTAATTCTTTATTTTTATCAATATAGCTTCAGCTTCTTCATTTTCAGGGTCTAACTCAAGAGATCGTTTAAGTTCTTTTTTTGCTTTTTCAAATTGCCCCAATTTACTATAAGCCCATCCTAATTTCTGGTGCGAAGAGGAGGATTCTGAAAATATTTCACCGTTAAATTCCAAGACAAGAAGCCCTTCTTCTGTTTTATCTTCTAAAATAAGCTTATGTCCTAAGCGGCTAAGTTGCTTATCACTACACTTAAACTCTTCTGGATTAATTTTGTACTTTGAAATCAATTCCTCTATTTCAGCTATAGAACCTGCATCAGACATCAAAACAGATAACTCTGGCAGAATTTGATAATCATTACCATCTAGAATATTCATTATCTCATTTCGAATAAAACCTAATTTGGTATACCCTGTATTATTCATCATTATGATAAAACGTTCGCTTTGAGGAAACCAGGCATAAAGACTATGAAAGCCTGCATATGCTCCTGTATGACCTATGTATTTATGTATATTACCGTTGATATTTACATTTCCAACAAATAACCCAAAACCATATCCATAATCATTGCGTACATTGATTTGCCTGCTCATCATTTCATCTGTCAATTGTTTTGAGATTAGTGTACTACTTATTAAAGCTTTGTGCCATTTCAATAAGTCATTCATAGTTGAATATACTGAACCAGCACCTACAGTTGTGGTTGGATTATAATAATCTGAACGGGTGAACGTGAATTTCCAGTATTCATATGGAGAAGCCATTTGCGGCACAATTGTATTAATGTCAAGACATCCGGAATTTGTCATGTCAAGCGGCTCAAAAATCTTCTCATGCATTACTTGTTCAAAAGGTTTGGCATATATTTTTTCAACAATTGTTGCCAATATTCGATAACCCGAATTGCTATATTTGAAACGAGAACCAGGTTCAAACTCGAGGTCAAGATTTTTAAATAGATCAAGAAATTCTTTATTAGAATATTCCTTAACCCAAAGTTCGGTGTACCAGTTATCAAAACTTGAATAGTTTGGGATACCTGATGTGTGACTCATTAAATTTCGAATACTTACTTTTGATCCTTGCTCTGCCGGATAATCAGGTAAGTAATCAGTTATCTTTCCATCAAGATTAATTTTTCCTTCATCTACAAGTTGAAGAATCAACATACAAGTAAATTGCTTTGATACTGATGCAAGCTTAAATTTGGAATCTATATTATGAGGGATATTCCATTCTATGTTTGCAAGTCCTATGGCATTACTATAAATTATTTCATCTTTTTCTACTACTTGAACTGCGCCATTTAATATTTTATACTCATTAGCTTTTGAAATGAACTCACCAATTTTAGTAGCTCGATCCAATTGATTTGAATCATTTGAAATTGTTTCTACTGAACCATTTGATATAGAGGACGATTCATTATTATTCGATTTTTGTTGAGAATTGCAAGCCAAACAAAACAAAAATAAAATACTTGTAATTGCTGTTTTCATAATACTACTTATTTAATTATTGTTGGGGAATTAATTCTTTCAATATAAGAAAGACCTTTTTTGCCTAAATATTTATCTTCTTTTTGATAAAATGGATCAGATAAAGCTTCCGATATTTTAATAAACCTCCAGTTGTTTGATGAGTACCAATTTAATAGCTCATCTAAGTAAATAGAATTTATAAAATTCATATGTATTAAAAGAATATGCTTTATTGGTTTGCCATTTACCGTTTCAGCCAATTTATTGTAATAATTGGTTTTTTCTATCATATGATTAATATAGTCATTGCCGATAATTAGCATTTGTAAAGTATCATTATTTGCATAAGCTTTAACATAATCTAGATTATAACTAACTTCATCAGTATCGATACTAACAGGTACAATTGAATATGCATTATTTTTAAGATAAAGAATTACAGAATCTTTTTTTAAAATTTCGTCTCCTCTATGTAGCATTGGATAGCGAAAATATCTTTTATTAACATCATATGTGGAGATTTTATTTTCACACTTTGCAATATCATCAATATATTTATTAGCATCCGTTTTGTTTAAATCAAAATGATAATAAGTATGATTTCCAATAATGTGTCCTTTGCTTATAAAATTATGAATTAGCTCAGAGTTATTTACATTTACTAGTTTGCCGACCACAAAACCCAAGGCACTAATATTATGTTTTTCAAGTATTCTTAATACTCTATTAAAATATTCTGTTTGTTCATTTTCTGATAAAAGTCCATGCGACAATGTTGGTAAATCATCAATAGTTATTGCGATTTGTTTAAATGAGATATTCTCTTGAGCCAGACTGATTAAAGAAAGAAATGAGAATGCAAGATACAGTATAATTGTTTTATTTTTCATATTCTTGTTTATAGTGAAAATGTTGCCCAAGTTTTGCACACTTAACATTTAGCTGAGGCCTTTTTATTTGCGCTTCATTTTTGAATTGATTGTATTGTTCTAATCCTTGGTGTTGTGGAAATAACTGTTTAGGCAACAGTTTATCGCTTGTATAATAAATTCCATCCCAAAATTTAGCATATACAAATGCAATATCAATGTTGGATGTTTTCGTAGCTAACGAATCTATTGATTTAGTATATATAGGAATAAGTTCCTTTCGAAAATGACCATGATCACCAGAGTGATAAAAGGTAAATCCATCTACTTCAACTAGAAACGCAACTCCTGCATTTTTTTGGTCGATACTATGATCAGCTTCCGCCGTAAATATTTTTATAGAATCACTAATTAAATTGTCTCCTGCAATTAAATTAATATAGTTTTCGCCTTGTTTTTCATTCCATCCAAAAATATATTTAATGCTTTTAGCCGATTTCTCCCATTTGAAAATGGTTTGATCATAATGATCTCCGTGTGGGTGACTCACAAAAACAAGAATGTCTTTATTTTTAATTATGCTATCAGTAATATTACCATGGTTTAAATCTTGAATTTCTGAGTTTTCGGTATAATCAAATACAATTAGGTGATTTTCGGTTTGTATTAACCAACTGCTCGTTCCTAAATGCCAGATATCAATTTCTTTTATTCTGGTATCAATTTTACCTTCATTTTTAAGATCAGTGTGATTTTCTGGTTTAGCCTGAAAACAGGCATTTGAGATAAATGCAATAAATAAAAGGCAAGGTATAAATATCTTTTTCATATTACTATTTGTTTTCATATACAAAATTTAATCCACCCACAAAACCTTCCACTGGAACATGATCTTTACCTTGTAATCCTTCACTGTATATTCTTAGATAAGGGAACTGATTTTTTAACAGCGTGGTAAATTCTGGCACATATTTGGTTACTTCCGTCATCTCATTTCTTAATCCATATAAGATATAAAGTGATTTATTATTGAGACATTCTTTTGCTTTTAATTGGGAAACTTTTTGTGTTATAAAATCACTGCAATACCCAATTGTTGGACTTAATGAGATATAATCAGAAAAGGCATCAGGTTGAGTAAGCATAGCGTATATTGTAAATAATCCTGAATTGGATGCTCCAATCAAAATATTTTTAGAACTGGTATTGTAGTTTTTATTAATAAATGGCTTCAATTCTGTAGAAATAAAATTTAAAAATTGATTAGCCCCTCCAGAACCTGGTCGTGAACTAATTTTAACGGGCGTCATATCACGGGTTCGGTTTCCGTTATTTGTAATACCTACTATAATGTGAGGATTAGTATTACTGAATTTTATCAGCTCATTAAATACTTTGGACCTTTTACCATCGAGCAGGTAAATTACTGGATATTGTTTATCGCTGGTTCCGTTTGGAATATAAACAAAGACTTGACGGTCTTCGTTCAGTATGTCAGAATGGATTGTTTTGGTCACTATATTCTTATGCGCTTTGTCAGGGGTGTTTTGCGAATTGCTATTGTTAATCCATAAGAAGAATAGAATTATAATTAAAAGATTTTTTTTCATTTTGGTATTTTTAAATTAAAATTCTTGGATGATTTCTCCATTACGTTTACTGTATGTTAACAACCATTTATAAATATGGATACTGCTATATGTTTCAGTCCAGGCATCGTGACCCGATTTATCAAAACTTGTAAAAATTCGTTTGTGTTCTAAATATTTAGTGTCAATTGGTTTTACGGTTGATAATCGTAGAAATTTTTCATTGTCCAAGGCTTCAATTTCTTTAATAGCAAACTGCTGGAAAACACGAGTAGGCCAACCATCACGGGCATTGCAAGTATTCCATGCTGGAATTGTTTTAAATGGCACAGCATTAAACATCTCAAATGGTTCTGTCGAAGTTTTTTCTTTTGGACGTGGATCACTTTTTCCATAATAACCAGCTGGAGAACCGCAAACAGGAACAATTGCTGCAATTGGAGTTTTTAGGTAATTTGGCATTAGCCAGCTAGCAGCACCACCAAGGCTTAATCCTGTCAAATAGATTTTTTCCTTATTCCCTGAATAATTATTCAAAACGGTATCCAAGATTGCATCAATAGTTTTAAATTCCTTTGTCCATGAAGGCCAGAGAAGAGGATATTCTTCACCTGTTCCTTTTAAATGGGGAGTGATGATAATAAAATTTGAGAATATCTGATTACGAAGGTCTCCAGCTTGGCTGGTATCCCGGGCTGCATAAATAGCAGGTCCTGCATTACGAATAGAATCCAAATCGGTTTCAAGCAAGCCAGCTCCATGGAAATAGACCATGATAGGCCATAGTTTTTGCTTATTGTAGTTGTATGGCAGACGAATCCAATATCCATCGATATTTCCTCCGGTAAGTTCAAACTTTAAAGGAAGTGTTTCGTTTGCATTTAAATCGTAAAATATATCTACTGTATCTTTTTTCTCTTTTTCGACAATGTTTTCTGCTACTTCTCCTACTGTCTTTCCGGATTGACTCTGTGAACACGAATAGCCGAACGTAATAGCAATTGTTAGTACTAAAAAAAGTGTTTTAATTTTCATTTGTTTCATGATTTAATTTTCAGGTCTGAACTCATCAATGATTTTAGCATCTACCCAATAAATATTAGAACTTCCATTTGAAGAACTGGTCAACGTATTCAATATGTCTTTATAAGTTGTTGGACCTGAGAATAATTCATTAATATCAACTGGCAGTTTTGAAAAGAAGAACAAATATTTTCCGTCTGATGAAACAGACATTACATTGCCAACACTATTAGGACGATTTACCCTTTCATCAAGTCTAATTGTTTCGGACCATTCATTTTTTTCGTTTCGAAAACTGACATAATATTCAACAGAATCTTTATTTTCCCAATGTCTTAAGACAAGGTAACTCTCATCGGGTGCTATGTAAGCAAAGGAGTTATATTTCCCGTCATTAATTTCCAAGGGTAATTTTTCAAGTTCTGCATATTTACCATTTACAAACTGTGTTCGATACATCGTTAAATTTTCACCTCCTTCACCGTGACGGCTGAAATAAAGGGTGCCATCATGAGTTGATGATGGGAAAAAATCCATTTGTTGTGTATTTATTGGTGAACCAATATCGTATGGTTCACCCCATCCCTTACCTTCTCTATCCACTACCCATATATTCTCAACTTCGAATCCCGGTTTTGCCAGTTCTCCTTCAATAGGTTTAGTACTTGAGAACATCAGCTTTTTTCCGTCAGGAGTAATATGATGTTCAAAATAGAAAAAATCTCGATTTGTAGCGAAAGGCGCAACTTCGGGTTTTGTCCATTTCCCATCAACCAGCTTGGTAAAGCAAATTGTAATAATTGGTATATTACCATCTACAACTGAAAAGTAAATTTCTTTTCCATCGGGCATAACAGCTATAGATCTTACTGATAAACCTGTTGAAACTATTCCAGGGGCAAATAATTCTGCTGTCAAACCCGGAGGTTTCATATCCAAATAAGGTCCTTGATTTAGGTCTTTCAATTCATTTTGAGAATCATTTATTTTATTCTGATTACAGGAAATCATGATAGATCCCAGAAATAAGCTAAGAACTAAAAATTTAAAGTACACTTTCATATTTCTATTTATTGAATTATTTATATATTAATTTAACTTATATTTCAAAATAAGTACATCATTAAGCTTTTCTAAATCAACTATTTCGAATGTTGTATAATCAATATTACCCAACTGACTATTTGCTAAACAATAGATATGATTGGAATTAATTACAAAAGTGGTTGGAATGTCAAAATGAGGATTATTTTGGTCTAAAATCTTCATATTGGTAATACTTGTACCTTTATCGTCTAAGAAATATTTACATATTTTTGTTTTACTCTGATCCTCAAAACTATTTTGAATTCCAATAAGACTATTTTTATAATATTTCAAGCCATCAATTCCGGTTGACATAAGAGAACTGTCGGTATGGTTAATTGTTTTATGATTTTCTATATCTAATATCCTAATACCCTTAGTGTTTGAGGCAATATAGAGGTATTTGTTGTCTGGTGAAATTGTTATTCCATTTGGACGTTCAATTTCAGCTCCTTCAAAGAAGAGATTTATTGAATCCGTTTGCTGATCAATTCGGTATATACTCATTCCACTTGAATTTGTAGCATAAATATTCCCATCATTATCCAGTACAAGATCATTATAAATGAAACGGATTGAATCTATATGTAAATATGATTTTAATAATTCTCCAGTGTTTAAATCAAATTTTGCAATAGTAGAATAACTCATGTTATTTTTATCTAAATTCCCACAAGCCCAAAGATGATTTCTACTTTCATCTGTAATCATTCCAAGAAACCTCATTTCTAATAAATCCGATGGTATAAAATCTTTAAATTTTCCTGTTTCTGCATTAAGCTGAATAATCTTAGTTTTCTTAACACTACTAACATAAAAAGAGTTGGTTGATTGTGAATAAGTAATTCCTTCTGGTATTAGATCTTTTTCCGTAATTCGGTAAGCAATATTGTTTTTCTTATTTTCTTGCTCCTGCTTCTTTTGATTACACGAAATAAAGATTAATACAGCAATCATAATTGAACAAAGTAATGTTGAGTTATTTTTCATAATGTGTTTTATTTTAATGAAGCTTTCATAATAACTACTCCTGTTTGATCAAAGGTTTTTGCTTGCGTGTCAGCAATAAAATAAAAATAATCGTCAACAAGTACGCCAGTTGTAGGCATATTAAGGTATGGCGTATTTCTCTCATAAATTTCACAACTTTCTATATGATTACCTTCTGTGTTTAGAGAAAATCTATCGATAGTATTTAAAACATCCTGAACAGCATAAAGCTGATTATTTAAAAAATACAAACCATCAACCCCATGTGGTTTAATATTTGGTTCATGAGTTAGCATTAAAAAGGATTTAGTAGTGATATCAATTTTATAGATACCAATTAAATAATCAGAAACATAAATTGTTTCTTCATCCTCTGAAAGGGTAATACCATTGAAAGCAACAAATGAATTATCCGTTATAAACAGTTCAAGTTTATCTGAAGAATGAGGTATCTTAAATATTGTGTAACTTCCGGTGATAAATACATCTCCATTAGAATGAATGACCAAATCATTAAAAAAATGTTTAGCCTTCTTTAGAGCAGGTGGAACCGTGTATTTTTTAATTAGTTTCCCTGACGAAATATTGTATTTAAATATTTCTTTCATTTTTTCACCACCTGAAACAGCCCATAAATGACGACGGCTTGGATCAACATGGATTCCCATAACTTTGCCTAATCCATCCTGGTTTTCATTGGTAAAATCAACACTTTTCCCAGATTGGTCTACTTTAACTATTTTGTTTTTGTCCAGACTTCCCAGATAAAACATTTTCTCTATCGGATCATATGTAATCCCTTCGGGATTAAGTTTTTTATCTTTTACAGTAAAAGCGATTTGACTTTTATGAATGGGTTTCTCAGTTACTACTAATAATTTAATTATTTCCTTAAATTCCTGTTTTTGTCGCAGTCCAATAAAGGCAGAG
Source organism: Lentimicrobium sp. S6 (assembly GCF_013166635.1). Taxonomy (NCBI): domain Bacteria; kingdom Pseudomonadati; phylum Bacteroidota; class Bacteroidia; order Bacteroidales; family Lentimicrobiaceae; genus Lentimicrobium; species Lentimicrobium sp. S6. Next base: position 10,446 of record NZ_JABKBZ010000062.1, read on the forward strand.
TCATTCAATTGATGCTTTTCATGAAATAGCATTTTCGAATTATATCCAAGTTCAGTTGCTTTTTTTAACTGTTCAAGAGCTAATTCACTATTACCCAATTGGGCATTAAGGCGAGCAGCAAGGTAATTTAGTACCGGATGATCAGGGACATCTTTTAATGCCTCATTGCAAAATTTTAGTGAGGACTGACATTCGGCAACAGACTTGGCTTCAAATGCTTTCCTCCAATTATCCATATAATTATTGTCAACTTGTCCAAATCCAGTTAAGCAAGAAATAATTAAAATACCTATAATCAGTAAAACAATTTTTGGTGTTGCAGTTCTTTTCATAATATCTTTATTATTAGTTCAATTTTATTTTTGAAATATTTTACTTAGAATATACAACACGAAAACCAATATCACAAGCAGCGTCCAGTTCACCGTGTGGATGACGGTAGGTAACTCTTACCTGATTATCCCAACTGCCTCCACGATGTACTCGATCTGTTCCAATAGCTGGACCTGTAGGATTAATTTGCGCATCGCCAGTATACTTATCATAATAATCGCTGACCCATTCCCATAAATTTCCTGACATATCATAAATTCCTAATTCATTAGGTAGTTTCGTTCCTACCGGCCTTGTCTTCTTGTCATTAATAAGCCAGGCAACATCATCTATATTATTGCTTCCACTATGCTTTACTTTTTATTCCACCTCGCGCTGCATATTCCCACTCTGCCTCTGTTGGTAATCGACCTCCTACCCATTCGCAATAAGCTTTTGCATCAAACCATGATACATTAAATACTGGATGATTGTAATCTGAACTACTAATTTTATTACCAAAAGTATCATATTCCCAAGTAATACCTTGTTTCTTTTTCCATCCTTCATCCCAAACATAACAGCTATCAGCTTTTTCAGCATCAGTTATATATCCTGTAGCATCGATAAATTTTTTAAACTCTCCTACAGTGACTTCATATTTCCCTATATAAAAGTCACTTACGGTTACTTTATGTATAGGCATTTCACAATATGGTATATGACTAGTATTTGTATCCACAGCTCCCATTTCAAAGGTACCTCCTTTAACAAATACTTTGTTTGATTTTTTATTCTGATTACAGGAAATCAAAACTGATCCTAGTATTAAAATGACACATAATAATTCTAAACTCTTTTTCATAACTATACTTTATTTTAAATGTTGTGGTTTTAAATCATCAATGATTTTTGCGTCTACCCAATAAATATCATAATTATCCATTGTACAATAATTATTGTTGAGGTCTTTTAACGACTGAGGTACTTCATAATATGTTTTTTTGTCAATATTACGTATTCTAGTAAAAAACATATAACGCCCATCAGCAGAAATACGTGGAGAGCGTTCGTTGCTCTCGGCATTAATACTTGGATTAAATATTATGGGATCTGACCAAGAGTTGTCTTCATTTTTAAAACTACAGTATAAATCGTCAAATTCCTGCCCATCACGACCAGAGCATAGTAAAAGAAACTCTTCATTGGGTTCAATAAAAGCGCAGAAGTTATATCCTTTTTTTGAATTGATTTTCTCACCTAAAACCATTCTTTCTGAAAACGTATTTTCAATCATATTTGATTTAAAAATACCAATATCATAAACATAGCCTTCATGGAATGAAGTAAAGTATAATGTTCCTTTCTTTGAAATAGTTGGATACCATTCTCTTTTTTCAGTATTCACATTTTTACCAGCATTTATAGGCTCACTCCATCCATCTTTAGTCCTATTTACATACCAAATATCAAAATCTTTAGGTTCACCTTTACCATTTATCGGTCGGTTCGAATGAAAAAACAGCTTGCTATTGTCTGGTGAAAGAAAAGGACTCCCATCATTGTATTGACCTGAAAAGTCTGCCACTTGGGCCTCTGTCCATTCATTGTTGATTTTTTTCTTGTATAGAATAACTTCTGGAGTGCCTCTAACATAAGTAACTGACCAATATACTTCGTTCATATCAGGAGAAAAAGTTGGTGTACCATTATCGTTAAAGGGACTTGAAATAATATTTTTTGCAAAAATTTCAGGTGTTAAACCCGGTGGTTTCTGTCCTAAATAAGCACCACTCAACTTAGTAAATTTTGATTCATTTTCAGGATCGTTTGTTTTATCCTGATTACAGGAAATCAATATTGATCCTAGTATTAAAATGACACATAATAATTCTAAACTCTTTTTCATAACTATACTTTATTTTAAATGTTGTGGTTTTAAATCATCAATGATTTTTGCATCTACCCAATAAAGATGTCTGGATCCATTGGTTGGAAGGTTTATTAATTTTTGTAATTTTTTTAATGTTATTGGCTCATTGGGAAGTTCAGGATTTATCCTATTGCTGGCAAAGAATAAATATTTTCCATCAAAAGAAACAAAAGGCCGTCTCTCATCATATACCGTATTTACACTCTTGCCCAAATTTTGTGGTTTCATCCACATACCATTTTTATCACGGAAACTTATAAATAGATCTTTGTTATCAAAAATAATATAACTTTCATCTGGTGCTATGTATGGATGTGCTCCATCAAATTCATTAAGTGCACCATCTAATTCTTCAGGAAGAGAATAATTGCCATTTTCATATCTACTCATAAAAAGACTCGGAGGTCTATTTGTGGCATGACAAAAATAAAGATTACCATTGGATGCTACAGAAGGATATATCCCGCCTAGACCATATTCGTTGTAATAATCTTTTCCAAAATCAATTTGCTTTGGCTCACTCCATTGCCAGTTGTCACCAGTCTGTCTTTCAGAGTACCATATAAATGAGGAAGACTTATCAGGTGGGTTTGTTTTGTATCTATATGAATTAAAATAAATCTTCTTTCCATCAGGGCTAAAAAACAGATAATAATGTGACCGGCTAGCAGGTGTAAATGAGAATTCTTCTGGCTCTGTCCAGTGACCGTTTTCTACATGTGAATACATCATGAAAAGTTTTTCAAATGCTCCTGTTGGTTCTACAAGGGATTGCCCTATCATAGTAGAAATTGTATTACTAAATTCCATGCCATCTGCAGAAAAAGTTATACCTCCATGATCGCCTTCAGTTGAAAACAAATCAGGAGCAAAAAGTTCCGCTTTCATCCCTGGTGGTTTCTGACCCAAATAAGGGCCGCTTAGTTTATTAAATTTTGATTCATTTTCAGGTTCATTTGTTTTATCCTGATTACAGGAAATCAATATTGATCCTAGGATTAAAATAAGGCTATATAACATTAAATTCTTTTTCATATTGTGTATGGAAATTGAAATTATACAATCGATATTATTTTAAATCAATAAGTAATGTTTCTAATTTCTTTTTATATTCTTCATCTGACGTTTCATTTATAAACTTTTGTAAAATCAGAATACGAGAAGTAATTAGTGCCTTCTCTGCGCTTACTTCATAATCTGGTAATACACCTACTCCTTCCCAATTTGATTTTGTAATTGGATTTATTGCCCCTGCAAAAGGCATAAAAATATAGAAATCATCATTAATAATCATTTCTGTAACCATATGTGCACCACCACCACTATGTTCTCCCACTATTGTTGCTCTTTTCAATTGCTGAAGATCGTAAGCAAATTCTTCAGCAGCCGAATATGTCTTTTTGCTTATAAGTATATATAAATCTATTTCAGGTATTTTATACTGTGCAATGTCTGGATTTGTCCAAAACTGTTGAGTTTCATCAGAAAGTCCATTATAAATCTCTCCAAGAAGAATAGGTGTTTCGTCAAAGAAATAACTCGCTAACAATTTAAGCATTGCGGCACTTCCTCCATGATTTTTTCTCAAATCAATGATTAAAGCATCCGAATTAGATAAAAAGCTCATTGCTCCATGAGCAGTTTCTAAAGCAAGTGAGTCGCTTCTGAATGATCGAAAATCCAAATACCCAATATTACCGCTTAGAATTTCAACTTTCTTAAATCCAAAATTATTCCTTTTTCTTTCCTCCAATCTTCTTTTTTGAGATTCTTCTAATAATTTTAACTCTTCTTTATTTGGTTCATCATCATCTTCAATCCTCATTTCAGCAACTCTTGAGGGATCATACATTATTGCAAAATGACCATCATTACTAATCTCATATAGATCACTTGTAAACTGATATGCGAAGCTATAAGCAGTCTTAATAGTGTCGTATAGCCTTTCCTGATATATTTTAGATAATTTTGACGCAATATCATTCCTTTTTTCCTTTAATACGTAATTTCTCCTTATTAAGACTGAGATTTCTTTGATTGTATTTTCTTTATATTCATTTGTAATTTGGATTTCCTGTGCCTTCAAATTATTTGGCAAAAACATGCTCAAGAAAATAATAGTTGATAGGTAAATTATTCTATTCATGTCGCTTTATATTTAGTTGATAATTTATTGTTATTCTTCATCATTGTGCTTTATTTGATCGAAGCTTTCATAATAATTACTTCTCCGAGCTTATCACCTTTACCTTGAGTATCAGCAATAAAATAAAAATAATTATCCACAATCACTCCTGTGGTTGGTTTATCCAGATATGGGCCATTTCTTTCCAAAATTTCGCAGCTTTCTATGTGAGAAGCATCCTTATTAAGAGAAAACATGCAAATTTGGTTTAACACTATTTGGACAGCATAAAGTTTATTATTTACAAAATATAAACCATCAATTCCAATGGTGCTGAAACTTGGTTCAATTGTTAAGAGTTTAAAAGATTTTGTTTTTATATCTAGGCTATAAATCCCAATTTTAACATCAGAAAAATAAATGGTACTACCATCTTTTGATAAAGTTATTCCATTAGGGGAAATAAACAATTCACTCCTTAAAAACAACTCCAAAGAATCTGAACCTTGAGATATCATATAAATAGCTTTATTACCAGGGGCAGTGATATAAACATCTCCATTAGGATGAATTACAAGATCGTTAAATTCACGTCTAATACCATTTGGAGGTAATATATACTTTTTGATCAATGTTCCTGATGGAAGATCGTATTTAAATACTCCAGTACCTGTTTCTTTATATGAGCAAGCCCACAAAATGCGACGGACCGGATCTATATGTATTCCCAATACCATACTTAATCCATCCTGTCCGTCTGTAGTAAAATCAACACTATTGCCTTTCTGATCCACTTTTACAATTTTATGTTTAGTCTCACTTCCCAGATAGAACATTTTTTCAATCGGGTCATAAGTAATACCTTCGGGAACTAATTCTTTATCGCTAATGGTAAAAGCTATTTGACTTTTATGTATTGGTTTCTCGGAATTTTCCAGTGCTCCAATTATATGGTTAAATCCTTCCTTTTCTCTCAGAGTAATAAATGCAGAATCATTCAATTGATGGATATTATTGAATGGCAATTTTGTTGTATAACCCAATTTTGTTGCTTCTTTCAAATGTTTCAAAGCAACATCCTCATTCCCCAATAATGCATTCAATCGAGCTGACAAATAATTTGCTAGAGGATGATTGGGAACAACTTTTAGTACTTCATTGCAAAATTTTAGAGAGGATTGACACTCCTCAGTTGAGTTGGCGGAAAATGCTTTCTTTTGATTTTCTCTAAAGTTCTCGATCTGTCCAATAACAGGATTAAAGAAAGCTAATAGCATGACCCCTAAGAAGTAAAATTTTACTGTTTTCATATTTATCATTTTATTTGTGACATTATGATTTGCTTTATACGCCCCAACGATACAAATACAAAGTATTATAAAGCCTTACTTGCTTGTTGTGTACAGTGATTTATTTCATGAAATTCAAATAATTTCTGAAGAAAATTAATTCTATTTCGGTTAATGAATAATCTCTTTCAATTAAAAGATCTTTTAACTCAATAAAGGTTTCTTTTTTAGTAAGTCCAGATGGTACATATTTACCATAAGCCTGGAAATCAGATCCTATCCCTACTAGATTAATACCGATCACTGATTTTATATAATCAATGTGATCAGCAAGTTGTTCTATCTCAGCCTTAATATGATTATCCTTTGAATATAATCCATTCGTATTGAATGAAACTAGGACTAATCCATGATTTCTTTTAAGTGCCTCCAATACTTCATTTGTTAAATTGTAATCCAATGAGGCAATTTGTTTAGCATTTGCATGCGAAGCAATAATAGGAACTTTTGAGTAATTTATAACTTCAAGCATTTCACCTTCAGTAAGGTGTGAAATATCAATTTTCAAATCAAGGTCATTCATTTTTTTTATGACATTCTTCCCGAAATCAGTTAATTTAGAACTTCCTTTAGAACTCATGAATAGCTCATCATGTTCATTATTGATTAGGGTAATATATTCAATCCCTAAATCTTTATATTTTTGAATAACTGATAGACTATCATCAAAAATTCCATGAAAATATTCTATTGCAAACAGACAAGATATTTTATCTGAATCCAAATTGGCCTCTAACTCTTTAGACGATTCAAACACATGAAAACTATTTCCTTGAATTGAAAGTTGTCTAATACTCTGTATATCTTCGGCAATATCTTCAACTAATAATTCATTTGTGTTTGTCCTATCCTGTGGAAGTAGAAAAACAATAGCATTATAACCTAGATTTTTTAAGTAAGCCATATCTGAATCAATATCAGTTTCTTCCAGTTTTGGAAATCCATGATGTGAGTGAGCATCAAGTACAAAAATAGAATCATTAGTGCTATCGATTGTAGCTTGGCCTTGAATCTCAAAATACATTACAACAGTTAAAATGCTTATTAAACAAAGATATTTTTTCATATTATGACGGTTTGTTAATATGGACACAAGGACCAAAAGTATGAAGCTTTTTAATGATTTACATTTTATTGTATGTGCCTTGTTTTTAATCATTCTTAAATCTCATTTCTTATTTCTAATTAAGCTTTTTTTATAATAAATTTCAATTATTACTTAAGATTACAAAACCATTGTAAAATAATATTTTTCAATATTTTCAAATTGACTTATTACTGACCATAGTTCTTAATTTCATAGTTCTCATGAAACATCAATAAATTATAGTATTTAATGGCATTACTATGTGCTGGGTTTAACTCTAAGCACTTTCGGTAATACTTTTTTGCTTCTTCATTCTTATCTCTATAGTGTGCACTCCTTGCATAAGTGTAATTTGCAAGTACAGAATTTGGTAATTCATCTACTACAAATTTGATATATTTCAGATAATCAGTGTCTTCTTTTTTATTATCATAAACCCACCTCCAGAAATCTTCTAAGAAGAATGACTCGAAATTAATTCCAAATTCAACACATCTACTTTTATGATTATAAAAAGCATTTTTTAATCCTTCAATTCTTCCCTTATTATAACCTTCTTGCAAAGCTAAACGTAGTTCTTCTCTTACCTTTACAATTGAGTCATACATAAATATTCTTGACAACACCGGGTCAAAATTATTTTTATAATCTTCAGACGAAAGCTGTGCATATACATCCGGTTTTGTCATTAATCGAGATTCCCAATTTTTAATTTGTTTTTTCCATATTGTTATTCATTTTTATTTGAGTTGATTTACTTTTTATGTTTGGTAATGTTCTTCAGTTCTAGCGGCTTTAAATTTTCAATAATCTCCATGCTTATCCAATAGATACCACGATTGATTCCTGATCCTTTTTTAAAAATGAGATACTTAGCATCTGGAGTTAGTGTTGGCGAGCCAGCCCCAGCTTCAGTATTTACTTCTGATCCTAAACTTATAGCTTTCGTCCAGATATTATCACCCATCTGAAATGAGATATAAATATGTCCTATATCGCCTTCTTCTGGTCTGGAAGTACAGAGTAGAATATAACTTTCGTCGGGTGCAATAACGGCATTGCTTTGTCCATACGGTGAATTCACGTTGGGGCCTAGGTTTTTCACATTTATGAAATTACCATTAACCCACTCTGCTCTGTATAAATCGGAACCACTGTAGCCCCCCGATTTCATTGAACGAAAGAAAATATTTCCTTTTTTTGAAAGTGACGGATAAACTTCGCTCTCGATGGTATTGATATTTGTACCAGCATAGATCGGATCTGACCAAGCATCTTCCGTCTTCACTGAGTAATATATATCAAGATCTGCAGAATGTGATTGTGGTCTATCTGAGGCAAAGAAGATATATTTGCCATCTGGGGAAAAGTTAATATCGACATCAGAAAAAACACCTGAAAAAGATGCAGTTTCAGGTCCAACCCATTTATTATTAATAAGCTTGAAAGTTTTAATTTCATATTCGGGGTGCGGTTTTTCTTTAGTTCCCTTATAGTAAGAGAAAAACATTTCTTTCCCATCAGGAGAGAAAGCAATATTAAAACTCCTTCTTTCACCCTTTTCATGTTCAACTAATTCACCACCGTAGAATAATTCTGCAGTGAGTCCTGGAGGTGTTTGTCCAAGATATTTTTTCATTTTTCCCTGCGAAAATGCCGAGCATGAAATTATCAATGATATTAAAATTGAAAATTCTATTTTTCTCATTTTGCTTTTTTTATATGTTTGCTATAGATTGGTATAAAAAAGTAACAATCTCATATTTTATTATCATCATATGTTTTTTGACAATTCTACCATCTATTAGCATCATTTTACCTATTAGTCTATATATTATTCTATCCGTGTCATTACTAATAGCCATAATTCGTTACTTCATTATCAAGACCTTCATGAAGCTTCAATAAATTAAAATATTTAATGGCCCTACTATGTGCCGGGTGTAACTCAAGACACTTTATGTAATACTTTTTTGCTTCTTCATTCTTATCCCTAAAGTGTGCAACCCTTGCATAAGTATAATTTGCAAGTACCGAATTTGGTAATTCATCTACAACAAATTTGATATATTTCATATAATCAGCGACTTCTTTTTTATTTTCATTAACCCACTGCCAGAAATCTTCTAAGAAGAAGGATTCGAAATTAATTCCAAATTCAACACATTTACTTTTATGATTATTAAAAGCATTTTTTAATCCTGCTATTCCTCCCTTATTATACCCTTCCTGTAAAGCTAAACGTAATTCTTCTCTTACCTTTACTAAAGAGTCATACATAAATATTCTTGACAATACCGGATCCAAATTATTTTTATAATCTTCAGACGAAAGCTGTGCATAAAAATCCGGTTTGGTCATTAATCGAAAATCCCAATATTCAGAATCTTGAGTATAATTTTGAGCAGTTCTACATTTTAGTTTACTGGAAGGAAGAGTAAACCATGTATTAGAACCAACCATATTAGGCCTGGCTGAAGTAGGTTCGCCATATATGGTAGCATTGGTATAAATTTCCATTTGTGTTGCAAAATGTTCGGATGCTGAAATAGTCCGTCTACCAATGATTAAGGATAAGTTGTCTTCTGTATCAATATGCGGACGATCAATAATTCCCTTAATGAGAGGCATTTCATAATGCTGACCGCCTCCGTTTAAACGGATATCAACAATTAAATTTTCGGCTTGCAAACTGTCGAATTCTTTAAACATGCGTTTGTAAAAAGCATCAAAGGGATCGTCATCTTTGTGTATACACAAACTTACGTTCACATACATAGTTTTCTTCTTCGGTAAGTACTCATACCAATAAAATTCTCCTGTGTATCCTCCATATTCTTTAGTAATATGACTAAGATATAAAGGCAAGGGGCGAGTACTATTATCATTCATCGATGTTACTGCACTGTCATTCAGTCCAAAAATTCTTGAAGGAGAATAAAAATCAAGGGCAGATTTAGGATTGTCCATCTCCAAATAAGATTCATTCCCATTCTCATCTTCATATACAAATTTAAGTAGGCTAGAAGATTTATCCAGCACCCCTGTATATTGCAAGAACTCCTGAATAACTGGAAGGTATTGAATTTTACCCCACTCATTATCTCCATTATTTAGGCGCATAATTTGTTTGAGGGCTTCATCAGCTTCAAAATTTCCAATTCTTAATAATCTTTTACCCACAATTTCTTTATACTCATTATCGGCCCAAATCGCATATAAACCATCTGTAAATTTGTATAGTAATAAGGGATACTTATGAATAAGACCTGCTATATATTCATTTTCTTTATTATCGTAGGCAACTCCAGTATGTCCATCCTGAATCATTGCAACAAGCTCAACGATTCGAGTTACAATTTCTACATCATCTAGTGTCTTACAATTATCTCTAATATAGTTAAAATGATTATCAAACGCTTCTTCTGTAACATAGGCATGTAGTGCAGGATGAACAATTTCTAGATAATTCTTCAGATAATCTAAGTCTTCTTCCCAATTAATTTTTTGCTGAGAAAAAAGGGGCTGAAGGGCAAAAATGGAAAAGATAATTAAAGTAATGTTGAATTTAAGTTTGCCTATTTTCATAATTTGTTATTTAGGTATAGTTTGGTTTTAATAGCTAATGTTATTTTATTTTTAAAACTTCTCTAATATTAGAAGGGATGCCATCTTTATGCAGCATAACAGATAAAACTCTTGCGCGAAAATAATTTTCAGAAAAATATATTGGCGAATTTGGAAACTGCTTTTTAGAGTTTGAATCCTTAATCTTATAATATTTTTTTCCAGTTTCATCTCTTGCTATTCCAATGATTTGCACATTATGGATATCTGTTGTTTTCCAGTTTTCGTAAAGATTATCACGAGTATCCTGGTCAATTATTGTATTGGTACTGTCAATTTCAAAATCAGCATAGCCCAGATTACTTTTATATGATTCTTCTGTAATATGGAAATCACCAGTTAATGTGAATCCTTTGTTGATAGCAGAATCAATAAGCTTAATGTATTCGTCTAATTTTATATTGTAAAAATCCTTTTTATGCAGCCAGTTACCATCGACTAATAATTCACCTGGTTTATTAAATTCCAAATATGAATAAGATGTAATTTTTATATAATCATCAAATGGAATATTAAGAATGCTTTCTGAAAATTCAATGGGTGTCATTACTTTATTATTATACTCAATGCTTATAGGTAACTTGCCCATATTTTTGGTGAGTATTTTTTTAAACCCATCTATCCAAGGACTGGATAAGATCCCGTCCCTCCATTGACTATTAAGTTTGCCTTCTCGTCCATCTTGTTCAACTCTTAGTGTATAGTCATACATATCTTTATAAAATTTATAATGATTATGTACTTTTTTTGATTTTATAAGTCCGGAATAATTTGAATATGGAACAATCCCATATTTCTTTATCATTTCAAATGCATCGTAATTAAAATAGCCATCAAAATCAAAATCAACACGGCCTCTCAATCGAATACGCCTAAGTGTTTTTTCAACATAAAGATTATAAGCTACAAACATTGTTGAGAGTTCAAAATCACCTCTCCCCAAACGGTGCAGCTCTGATTCTAAAAATGATATATCACTGAAAATTGCACATAATGATGTTTCATCTTGCGATTTATATGATGAAACCCAATTCTCGTTGATGTCAGTAAATTCCTTAGATTCTTGGGCATTTATTTGTAATGTAAATAATTGAGTAGCCACTAATAAGGTAATTGATGCTATTTTAATACTTTTCATATGTTTTTTTTTAATAGGATGAACATCCACTCTGCAAACAGACGAGGTATCAAGTTTGTACAAAACATTGTTTTTCGCAATTTAAACCCACAATGTGGGATTAAAATGACTTGATCAAAGTTTTTGTTTTTCGTAACAAAAACTTGCTTCTCGAATTTTTGTTTTAGATATTTTATTGTCACCGTTGCAAAATAACACTTCTAGTTGCTGTATTCCTTTTAACCGTCAGTTTGAAATAGTAAGTGCCATTTGAGACTTGTTTTCCCGAGTTATTCTTGCCGTTCCATGACACCGTATAAGTACCAGGCTGTTTTGTTTCATCTACAAGAATATTAATTCTTTTTCCTAAAGTATCGAAAACCTCTAATTTTGTATTTGAACGATTATTCAAGTTAAAGTTAATGGTGGTATTATCACTAAATGGATTAGGATATATCTTTTCTATCGTTGCTGATTTGGCTATTTCTGGTAGTGAAATAAGAGTTGAATCAAGAAAGATTTCCCCCCAATCCTTATCATCATAATAAGTAAATAGCAGCGAATTGTGGTCTTCATTATAGGTTGGGTAAATTATTTTGTCTCCTTCGAAAAATAGTTCTGGATCACCGCTAAAATCAGGACTAAATTTATAAATTCCGGGCAATTCATAACCAGTTATGTAGTAATTACCTTCCATATCTTTCGCAATTCCGTCGCTGCCTGCTAGGTTTGTACTAGTTATAGTATAAATTGTTGAATCAGTTAGGTTTATTGCATTGATCTTTGGATTTGAAACATCCTGACAAACTAACATCCTGTTGTACTCCGGTTCATAGAGTAAACCATTTGGCCAATGAAGTTCATTTCCCTCTCCTTCTACCCATACCCAATACTCTTGTGTTTTGGGATTAATTTTAAAAATTCTATTCCCAAAGCGTTCTGAAGTGTATAGGATTCCCATGGAGTCTACCACAAAACTAGATAAATGGTTAACACCAGCTATATTAATATCCATAACTAATTCTCCTGAATTCAGATCATAGCCCAAAACACTTCCATCAGAGCCATCTCCTGATCCATATACTGTATCTTCTACTATTTGCATACCATCGTTCATGTGGGCATTTTCCACAAAGTATCTTTGTATCCCAAGGCTGTCTATTTTAACTAGATCACCTAAACTTCCAAAATTTGACACTAAGTAGCGATTATGTGCTTTATCAATTACAATTTTTTGCGGATAAATTAGTAATGTGTCCTGTGCTTTTGACAGGAATACTCCAAGAATTAATAAACTTATTGTAAATACTGTTTTCATAATTTATCTTTATTCGTGAATATTTAATTGCATACATATTGATTGTCTGCCTGTTTTATCAATTAATTCCGGATGATTAGTAATCACTTCAAATCCTTTATTTTTATATAAGTTGGTTGCCTCTGCAAGCTCAGTAGTTGTGAATAATAATATTGCTGAGTATTTTTGTTTTAGAGCATTTTCAATGGCTTTGTCTAGCATCATTTTACCCAACTTTTGGCCACGATATTTTTCTTTAATTGTAAATTTTTGAAGTTCACATGCCTTGTTGTTAACTTTTTGCAATACATATGTACCAATTACTTCTTCTTTTATTTTAAGTAAAAATATTTTACCTTCTTTATTAATTATCTCATTAATGGGGTCTGAAAGAACCTGAATGTCATGTTCAGTTAGTTCTAAATATGAATTCAGCCACTCTTCATTTAATTGCTGAAAACTCTTTAAATACTTTTTTTCGTATTCAATATGATCAATAGTTTTTTGAATAATCTTCTCGTTTATTTGTTGGCAGGGGTTTCTGTGCTGAAGTAATTTTTTCAACCGTGCTATTTTATCTTGAAAATCAGGAACACTTTTTTTCATTAAGAATTTCATTAGTTACAATTTTCAATTATTCTAGAAAGGGTTTTTTCTATGTTTTTAATTTCATCATCATTAATTCCTTTTAGAGCAATTTCTCTATTTGATGAAATTATATTGTTTAGTTCACCAAGTATCTTTTGGGCATATTCAGTTAGCTCAATTTTATATTTTCGTCTATCATTTATATCTGTTGAACGCTTCAAGTATTTATTTTTAACCATTAATTCTATCATTCTGGTTATTGAAGCATTATCCTTGAAGATAAGTTTGGCAATTTCACTTTGCGAAAGTGATGGGTTGTCATTCAAGAATTGAATTAAGAGAGCTTGATCAACGGTTATGTCCTTAAATTTTTCTTGTATTCGTTTTAATACAAATTTTCTATATTCTTTAATTGTTTTTTCAATAGAATAAAAAATTGTTTGTTTAGGGGTTTTCATCACTATTTATTTATATTTGTTACAAATATAATTGATATATCAAATAAAAAAAATAATTTAGCATTTTTTTTACTTTTTAATTAACAAACAGATTCATTATTTCCTTCATCTGGGTTTCCTCTCAATGAAGCAGCCCAATAGCCATCTTGCTTGAGCCCACATACATAATTTTTATTTTGAAATATTTCAATTTTCTGCATTATCATAAATGAACTCTATGGCTTGATTCAATTCAGCTAATATCTTTCAATAATGTTTCGCTTAAGGTTTTAATTCTGCTAGCTCAGGCTATTATTCCTATTTCTTCAAAACTTACTTGCTTATACATTCTAAGTGCAATTTCTTTTTTTGCCACCATTTTCCATTTATTAATTCCTACGACCCATAGTTCACCTTTTTCAGTTTTGAAATACTCAATTAAACAGAGGTAATTTGGTTCGCTCCTGATTAAAATATTGTGGGATAAAAAATTAATTTAAACGGAGATTTTAAGAGACATCCTGTAATAGATGGAAAAAATAAATATGGATTGAATTATCCTTATCTGCTCCATTAAAAATTATGAGTAAAAGTACAATGTGTCTAATGTCAATTTCAGTATAAATACTAATTTTGCCCTAGAATATAATATTGCGACGCTGAAGTTTCTCTGAACACGAAACCGCCAATTTCAATTACAGAGAGAGACTAGAAAGCGAATGCATCCAAATAGGGTGCGTTCCTTTCGCTAGTCTATAGTTCTGTTCGGTGCTTGGCGGTACCAGTGTTCAGCTTTAGATATAGCAAAGGTTCGCACCTTTTCATTTATGTGTGAGCCTGGTTTTAACTAACAAATAGAGCCATGGTAGAATTGAAAAAAGTTCCCATTCCAATAGATGAGAAGCTAAAGCATCTCAGTGCATCTGAAGTACAAAACATATTTGATGCCTATCATTTTACAGACCAAAAAGCAAAAGACATCATTAGCGATTATAAATTGGTTGGCGTTCCTTTAGGCGGGTTACGGTATATATTAAAATATAAGGAAAATTCTGACAATAGTTGCCCAACTCATGATACAATTTCCTGGCAAAAAGCTAAGGGTAGAAATGTATGGGGCATTCCTTTTTGTCCTATTTGCAATATGAGTGTTTGGGAAACTTTACCATTAAACTTTTATAATCGAAAACCAAAAGTCATAAAGTCAGTTAAGGTAAAAATTAAGCATCCAAAATTGGAAGGAATTATTCTCGATTTAAAAAAGTATAAATCACTTGGGTTTTCGTTAAAAGTACTTATCGTATGTTGGTTTAATCTTGATAAAAAAAAGAAATCGGGAAACTTAAGTTTTTTCTCCTTAGAGGGTGCTAATATATTTCCTAGCCAAACCATGAAAAATGAATACCTGTTTAAACTTAAGGAGAATAATCTAATTATTGGCAATAGATATTTGCTTAAAAATATTCTGTTAGAATCAGAACTTTCTGACAGTTTTACTGTAAGTCTTCAAAACTTAGTGTACTAAATGTTTAAATAAATAAGAGACACTTAATTCTTATTTTTCACTAAAATAAATAATAATTTTCAGGCTGAGCTAATAAGCCGTTAATTTTATTTCCAACGACATTTTTACTGGATTTTTGAGGATCCAAAAAATGTGTCAGAATAAATTTAACTAACCTGCCTGCTAGCATAATATTTACTTCTTCTTTCAGATAATGTTAGTTGTTTAATTTTCTTTCGTTTTTCAAGTATTCTATGTGCTTTTCCAAAATACATATCAGAAGGTGTTACATTATTCAATGATTCATGGTACCTCTTATAGTTATAGTAATGCACAAACTTCTTCAACGCATGCTCTAACTCCATTGGACTGTGATAGATATCCAATTTAATCACATTTTTCATCGACCTATGGTATCTTTCAATTTTACCTTGTGTTTGCGGATGTCCTGGCCTACCATGTATTTGCTTAATATCATTGTCTTGCAAGTAGTCTCTAAAGTCAGCCGCTATATAGCTACTACCATTATCGCTTAGCAGTTTAGGCTTTTGATTATTTTTAAACTCTGTTAGGCATAGAGCTTCATTTATAGTACTTTCAGCATCTTTTGCAGTCATGTTCTTACATAGTTTCCAATGCACAATAAAACGGCTATAATCATCAAGAACTGTAGATAAGTAATACCAACCCCAACCCAGTATTTTAAAATAAGTAAAGTCAGTTTGCCACATCTCGTTTACTCTTACAGTTTTATCTTTAAACTCATTTGACGCCCTTATTAAATCGAATGCAGGAGGTCTAATTAAGCCTTTTGCCTTTAATATACGATAAGATGAACTCTCAGAGATAAAACGCTTATAAGTATCGGTATATAAACATGCTATTTCACGAGGTGACTTCTCTGGGTGCTCTAAAGCTAGTTCTATGATTAACAGTCTTTCACCCTCAGGTATCTGATTCCAATACTGTTTTCTAGCTCTTGGTTTCTTTGCTAAGCCATCATAACCGTCTTTTAAGTAGGCATTGTACCATTTATAAAATGTGCTTTTATGGATACCTAATTCTGCTAAAGTCTTATTTATACTTATTGTGCTTTGCTCAACAAGTTGTATGATTTCAAATTTTTCAAGTTGACTAATTCTCATGTACTTACGATATTTAGGGTTTACTCCAAGCCAGTTACACTTTTTTTTAATAATTGATTGTGTAAGTATAAGTCAGCTAATGCTTTCTTTAAATCATCATTTTCTTTTTTAAGATGATCAACTTCATCATTTGTAGCATTTCTTGTGGTGTCACCACTTAACTGCTTTTTACCAGCTTCTAGAAAATCCTTGCTCCATTTATAATAAACACTATCATTAATGCCATATTTACGACATATCGCAGCTACGGATTCTTCTCGTTGCATACCTTCAATTACAACTCGAATCTTTTCTTCTGCACTATAAACTCTGCGTGTTTGTCGTTTAATATCTTTAATTAAACCTGTTGAACTTTTCTTTGCCATTTTGCTATTCTCCTTTATTATTAAAATTAACAAAATGTCTCTTAATTTTAGGTAGGCACTAGTACACTTTTGTTTGAATATTTACACTATAGCAGTTTCGTCTAAAGTGTCTAAAAAAGTGTCGATTGAAGAAATAAGGTTCTTACCATTGTAATAGAATCCATGACCTGCATAATAAAGAATGATTATATCACTTTTATTCGCGTAACTTGATATTTCCTTAACTTTCTTTTCAATCGTTGTTTTAGTAGCTAGGTTATCAGGTAGGTATTCAAAATTATCTCTATCACAACCAAGCTCAACTAAAGTATTTAAGAATGCATTTGCATCATCAATCGCATGTTTTACCTTTCCCATTTTTTTTGAGTCATGATAGTTTTCAACAGCGATTATTATTCCTATATAATTTCTCATTTATTGTATTTTATTGGCATTGCGGGCAACTAAGAACCAGATATAAGGACGAGACTTTATCACATAACGGATTATTTTGTCACAAAAAAAAACATCTTATAATTTCATTAAATGAAAAATATGATTTACTTTGCGTAAATTAAATTTACTATGAGTTAATTTATGAATACAAGAAAACAACGAGAGATTGAAAACAGAATTAAGGATATCGTTTGTGTAGCCGAGGAATTGTTCGCTAAATATGGATTTGAAAATGTCACAATGGATCAGGTTTCAAAAGCGGCTAAATTTAGTAAGCCTACATTATACAAGTATTTTAAGAGCAAGGATGAATTGGCGCTTTTAGTATATAAAGAAATCCAATTAAAGAAAATTCCATTTATGGAAGCCTGTATATCAGATTCTAAAACAGGAGCAGATAAGCTTTATATGATAGCAATGGGATTCCAAAAATTCTTTTCCCAATATCCCTACGCCCTTAAATTTCAGCTTGAATGGGATTATAAAGGGTTGAAAAGAGACAAGGTAAGGCCTGAAGTATTTGAAGATGTTGGGAAATATTTTGATTCGGAGATGCCATACATTGAAGAACTTATAAGTAGTGGTATTGAAGATGGAAGCTTTCGGACGGATCTTAATTATAACATGGTACTGAATATATTCTATCTTCTACTACGTACCATCCTCAATCAACAATTTTTCATGAATGATCATGAGGAATGGGTGTACTCCAAGGAAGTTGATATTTCAGAAGCGTATGAAATGTTTGTTCAAGTATTTTTAGATGGACTAACGCCAAATTCTGTAAAAGCAAATTAAAACAAATTAAAATGAAAACAATGAAGTCTAAGTTGAATTTAATAATCATAGCGACCTTTTTATTAAACAATATGGTAATTGGTCAAATATCAAATGTAAATAATATTAAAACAAAGATTGATGAAGTAGCTATGAAAGCTGTTGAGCTTGAATTATTCTCAGGAGCTATTCTGGTTGCAGAAAAAGGTAAAATAATTTATTCAAAAGCATTTGGTGAGGCTAATAAAGATCATAATATAAAAAACAACTTAGAAACAAAGTTTAATATTGCGTCAATTGGCAAATCATTTACTTCGACCGCAACAATGATTCTAGCCCAAAAAGGATTACTTAAAATAAATGATCCAGTAATAAAATATTTACCAAATTTTCCATTCGGAAAAGAAATTACAATTCATCACTTATTAACACATACATCGGGGCTTGGTGATTATTTATCAAATCCAGTTTATGTAAGCAACAAGAATAATCTAAGTAGTATTAATGACTTGATACCGATTATCTATTCAGAAGATCTTATATTTAGTAAACCAGGAGAATATATGGCTTATTCAAATTCTGGAGCAATTGTTATGGGAGCAGTGATTGAAAGTATTACTGGCCAATCATATTTTGGTTTTCTTCAACAAAATATTTTTTCTCCACTAAATATGAACAATACAAGCTATAAGAATTCGGATGATGTAATTCCAAATCGTGCCACTGGGTATATTAAAAAAATGAGTGGAGGATTCAGTAATAATTCTCATACTTTATATGCACCAAGTCCGGCTGGCGGATTGCAATTAACAGTTGGAGACCTTTTCTTATTTGATCAGGCTTTATATGATACTTTATTACTTTCTGACGAATACAAGAAAATAATGTTTACTCCATATAAAAACAATTATGCTTGTTATTGGGGGGTCTTCGAAAGATTTAATAACACAGTTATAGGTCATGCCGGTGGTTCTCCCGGAATTAATACTTGGTTTAGAAGATATATTAATGATGAGTACACAATTATTGTATTATCAAATTATGATAATGGAGCGGAATCAATATTTTTTAAGATAGAATCAATTTTATTTAACCAAGAATATTCCCTTCCAAGAACTCCGGTGGCAGAATTTCTTTACCCTTTAATAAAAGATGAAGGTGTTGAGCTTGTGCATGCAAATATTTCAGAAATTCTTAAAAAGAGTAATTACCAAATCCCAAATTCTGATGTACTTAATACTTTCGGATATGCATTATTGCAACAAAATGATACTGAAATGGCAATTAATTGTTTTTTATTGAATACATATCTCTTTAAAGATGATGCTAATATTTTTGACAGCCTCGGTGAAGCATATATGAAGGCAGGTAAAAGAGAACTTGCTATAGAGAATTATGAGAAATCTATAAAATTGAATCCAAAGAATGCAAGTGCAATTAAAATGTTAGAAAAACTGAGACAATAGTATTATTTCAGTTGTCAACAAAAACAAATTGCTTTTAACAAACTGTCATTTTAAAATAATAACCCTTTTATAATCAGATATTCATGAAGATAAAAATAATTTGGGCTTATACAGCTATCGTAATTAATGTCTTGTTAAACAGTTTTAATGCTTATTCTCAAACATTGAATTTTGCAGAAATAGACAAGTTAATAAACCAATATGCTCAAAACGGAATGTTTAATGGTTGTGTTTTAGCTGCCGAAGGATCAAATGTAATATATCAGGGTGCATATGGACTTGCAGATTTTGAGAATAAAACGAATTTGATGATTGATGATGTATTTGGGCTTGGTTCGATTGCCAAACAGTTCACAGCAACAGGGATCATGATTTTGATTGAAAAAGGTGAAATAGAATTTAATAATAAACTTATAGAATTCTTTCCAGAGTTTGTGGATTTTGCAAGTGAAGTAACAATACATCATTTACTAACACACACATCAGGTCTTTTCGATTATCTAAATGAACAAGGTTTGGAATTGAACAATCAGATGAAAATAATCACTCCAAAAGAAGCATTTGATCAGATTTTAAATTCCAAAAGACTAAAGTTTAAACCAGGTACAAACTGGTCATACAGTAATTCTGGTTATTTTCTTCTTTCTCTAATAATAGAAAAGGTTTCTGGCAAGTTTTATCATGAGTTTATTTCTGAGCAGATTTTTATTCCGCTTGGTATGAAAAGTTCCAGTGTTAACTATCATCTAGATACGGTTGCGATAAATAGGATTAAAAGCTATGAGTTCCAAATGGAATCTGACTGGGACCTTAAATTAAAAGTGAATGGAGAAAGTGGTCTATACTCAACAGTTCATGATATATTGCTTTGGAATCAATCATTATCTAGCGAGAAGTTACTTAGTGAGAAATCATTAAATTTGATTTTTCAACCAACAGAATTAAATGATGGTAAAAAGATAAATTATGGATTTGGCTGGCACATTCAACAAAAAGAAAATGAAAAATTAGTATATCACAGAGGTGCAACAGCAGGTTTCAGATGTCATAATGAATATAACTTAGCAAATGAACATTCAATTATAATCTTTACTAATGATGCAGGAATGTCTGAAGTATTTGATATTTCAAATAATATCCGAAATATTCTTAATAATAAGCCGATAACCGTAAAAAAAAGACCTTTAAGTAATTATTTGTTTGATTTGTGGTATTTGAAAGGATTGAAAGTGACACAGGACACTATTAAACACCTTCTGATAAATGGTTTTAAAGACAGATATAGCAGATCAGAATCTCGTTTAAATACACTGGGTTACCACTTTTTAGAAAGTCAGAATTTAAATGAGGCATTAGAAATATTCAAGTTAATTGTCAAAATATTTCCACAATCTGCCAATGCTTTTGATAGTCTTGGAGAAGCCCATCTGAAAGCTGGTAATATTGAGAATGCAATTGAGAATTATGAAAAATCTTTAAGACTCGATCCTGAAAATTTAAATGTAACAGAAGTGTTAAGATTTTTGAAAGAGTAAAACAATGAAATAAATAGAGAAGCAGGAATCTATTGGATTGATGCTAAAATAATTGATTCAGTTAAAAACGAGTATGAAAAAGCTGCTATTAATAAAATGTCAAAAAAAAATAATCACTAATATTTTTAGTTCAAAATGAAAATACTGAAGTTAATTTTTAGCTTGCTAATAATTGGAACTATACTAAATGCCCAAAACACATCTAATATAGACACATTATTAACGCTCGGACCTGGTAGTTATGAGGTTTTAATAAGTGAAAATGATATCATAAAAGTCCCTTTTAAAATGCACAATGGTAAACCATTAATGGAATTAGAAATTAATGGTGAAAAAGCAACCTTAATGATTGATAACGGTATTTTATGGAATCAGGTTTGGTTATTTGGCTCACCACTTATAAAGAAACTCACTTTAAATCCGGTGATAAAAGATTCAATGGCAGGAAATAGTGCTGAAAATTCGACTAGTTTGTATTCTTCAAATAACCTGAAACTAAACTTTAAACATATTATCTTTTATGAACAACCAGTGTTGGTATCACCCTCTGTTGCCGGTTATGCAAAAATGTTTCCTGGTGCTGACGGTCAACTATGCAATACTTTTTTCAAACACTTTATTGTTGAGTTTGACTTTATACAAAATGAAATATTTTTACATAATCCCCAAAAATTCAATTATAAGGGAAACGGAAGTATCCTTGATATGCAATTAACAGAAACAGGAACCTATTCTGTTCCTTTTGAAATAACAATGAAGGATGGTACAGTATATAAAGACAGAGTAGATATTGATTTAGGAGGTATCTATTCGTTTAAAATTGCATTAAATAAAAATCATGATATACAACCTCCTTCAGATGCACAAAGTTATCTTTTTTTCGGAGGCACAGAATATAAAGCAAAAATAGAAAATATTAACCGGCCATGAATTGTGGTTGTATCCATGTTGTCATTAATGCTTATGAATTCAACCCCTTTTTCACGGAACATAGTTACCAGGTTAATCAAATGTTTGACTGACCTGCCAAGCCTATCTAATTTCCAAACAACAACTACATCTCCTTCCCGAAGTATTGAAATCATTTTTTCTAATTCTGGTCGTTCTTTAACCGCACTAATTTTTTCTGAAAATATTTCTTCACAATCATTTTCTTTTAGAGCAGATATCTGCAAATCCAAATTTTGATCTTTTGTTGAAACTCTTGCGTATCCAATTTTCATTTTAGGTTCGTTTAATCGTTGGCAGGTTAGACTAATTAATAAAACGAGTTTATGAGAATAATTTAATAATAAAAAAGGACAAATGGTTAAGTCTCATTTATCCCTCAAATCTTGAGACGATAATAAGATGAATATTGATAATTGTTTTTTCTTTAATAAATGTACTATTAATGATTAAGGTTTTGTATGACAAATTTCGTTATTTTTACCGGTACTATGTTTTACAATTTAACTGAAGTTTCGCACCAAATCAGACTGCCTTATCAAGCTGAATTAGAATAGGTTCTTTTTCTCTAAAAAACAGAAAATTTTCACTATTGTTGATTAACTCATGTGCAATTTTCTGAAAATCAACACCA
>NZ_JABKBZ010000063.1:0-32956 GCF_013166635.1 Lentimicrobium sp. S6
TTCTTTAGATTTAACAGAAGGAATCATCGCCAATCAATTTTAGATAAAATCATTCAGAGATGCGTAGAGCATAAACCGATTGCTTACGCTTCGATTAAATTACACGAGACTTAAATGGGTAACCCTAATTATTAATATCAAATGCTGTTGAAAAAGCTTTTTTTTAGTATTATAAAATGGTATCCGTTCAATAATAGGCTTTCAGCTTTTTTTTCGTGTTTTTGAATTGAAAATATTGGAATCGAATGAGGAAATAAAAATGTATTAAATAATGTAAATCACATAAATCGAATCTTAAGTTTAAAGATTTAGGCGCTATCACTAAAAAATATTTACCATGCTTAGAAAAACTGCAGTATAATTGAAAATGAAAACCATACTTTTGTGCCATATTTACAAATCAGTTGTTTTCAACACCATAAAAATATGTCAGAAAACTATAAATTCTCCCAACACAAAAAATGCGAATACTTCCCTTGCCATCAAGGATTAAAAGAGGAGGAGTTTAATTGCTTATTCTGTTATTGTCCGCTTTATATGCTTCAAGATAAATGTGGAGGAAATTTTAAATATGCCCAAGGTATTAAAGACTGTAGCGATTGTACCATAACTCATGCTACTGGAGGATACGACCATGTGATGAGTAAAATGGGCATGATTATGAAAATAGGTAGTGAAACGAGTAACAAATAAGCAGTTTGGGTTATGATTAGTTTTGCCGCCATAGATTTTGAAACTGCCAATAAAAAAGGCAGTAGTGTTTGTGCCGTTGGAGTGGTCGTTGTAAAGGATGGAGAAATCACCAATAAATTCTACAGTCTTATTCAACCTGAGCCCAACTACTACGACTACTGGAATACTCAAGTTCACGGGCTCACAGAACTCGACACCGATCAATCTCCTGTTTTCCCCGATGTTTGGGACCAGATAATACCTTTAATCGAAGACCTCCCCTTGGTGGCACATAATAGTAAATTCGATGAAGGTTGTCTAAAAAAAGTCTTCCAAGTATATCAAATGGATTATCCAAAATACCGTTTTTACTGTACCGTAAAAGCGGCTAGAAAACACTTTCCTCAACTTGAAAACCATCAGCTCCATACCGTATCAAAGCACTGTGGCTACGAAATGAGAAAACACCACGAAGCTCTGGATGATGCCTATGCTTGTGCTATAATTGGGATGAGGATTTTTGGGAATACTATGTTGTTTATGTAGCTGATTCGACATTACAAATCAGTTTTCCTCAGCCCAATTGGGAGTCTGATTTGCAAGATTTGCATTTTATTTAAAATACCATTCTTTGAATGGTCCAAATCAATAAACAATATGACAACCTAGGGATTTTTGCTCCTTTTAGGGTTTGTGGTATACAAAAAATTGCCATCATGAAACTATTACCGAACACTAACTAGAATACTGCAACTGAATCAGTTTATTATACTTGCCATCATTTACTTTCATTAGATTTTCGTGGGTGCCTTGCTCCACTATTTCTCCTTGTTCCATGACCACAATTTCATCTGCTTTTCTAATGGTTGATAAGCGGTGGGCAATGATAATGGAGGTTCGGCCTTGCATTAATTTCTCAAGGGCTTCTTGAACTAGTTTTTCTGAAACTGAATCTAATGATGAAGTGGCTTCGTCTAATATTAAAATCTTAGGGTCTTTTAAAATGGCTCTGGCAATGGCTATTCTTTGCCTTTGCCCACCAGAAAGCTGAGTTCCTCGTTCTCCAACGATGGTATCAAATTGCTCTGGAAAGCGTTCGATAAACTCCAAAGCATTGGCTTTTTGTGCAGCCTCATAAATGTCTTTTTCACTGGCATTGGGCTTTCCATAAGCTATGTTTTCACTAATACTTCCTCCGAATAGAAAGATGTCTTGTGGTACCAATGAAATCTGACTTCTTAAAGCCGATAATGGAAAATCATGACTATCGATGTCATTGAAAAACAGACTATTTTTTGCTGGCGGATGCAACATCAATAATAAAGAAGCCATGGTACTTTTCCCCGCTCCACTATGACCCACAAGAGCTACCATATTATTACTTTCGATGTTTATATTGATATTTTGAAGCACTTTTTGGTCTGGGCGCGATGGATAGGCAAAGTTCAAATTCTTAAGACTGATTTGCCCATTCATTTTATACTTTGAATCTATTTCTTTGAGGTCTTGAAGTTCTTCTGGCTCTTCATCATAGATTTTAAAAAGGTCCTCAGTGGCACCAATAAATTTCTGAATATTGGTATAAACATTGGCCAAACCGCTTATGGTACCACCCACAAACACAGAGTAGATAACAAAGGAGAATAAATCACCTGCAGCCATTTCGCCAGCCTGCAAATATCGTGAACCTTGCCATACCACAGTGGCAATGGCACCAAAAAGCCCGAGTATGATAAAGGAGGAAAATGCTCCTCTATACCTTCCACTCGTCATACCCAAGTCAGCTATCTCTTTCGTCTTTTTCTTATAACGAGCAATCTCAATATATTCGTTGGTAAAAGCTTTTACACTCTGAATTCCCTGTAAAGTCTCCTCTATAATAGTATTTGAATCTGCTAATTCCGATTGTATATCTTTTGAGAATTTCCTTATAAATTTTCCGAAAAACCGAGCAAATATCATGGTAGGGGGGAGGATGATCAGCATAAATCCTGTGAGCTTAATGGAGATAATTCCCAAGAGAGTAATTCCACCAACAATAATAATGATTTGCCTGATAAATTCGGCCAAAGTAGTGGTCATGGTTTCTTGAAGCAATGCCACATCTGCCGATATTCTACTATTCAGTTCTCCAACTCTTCTCTTCTCGAAAAACTGAAGTGGGAGTTTGATCAAATGACTATAGCTAGCCAAACGCAGAGCAGCAAGAGATTTCTCAGTTACATTCACAAATAAAACAATCCTGAAATAGGAAAATACCGCTTGAAGTATTAATACTCCAGCAATCAATAGAGCAGTTTGATTTAAACTCAAACCAAAAGTAGTATTCTCGACTGAATTCACCAAATCACCCAAGAGTTTTGGAAAAGCCAAACTCGCCAAACTAGAACCCAATAAAAAGAAAACACCTAAAAAGTACTGTCCTCTATAGGGTTTGATATATTTATAAAGACGCATTGCACTGGCAAAGCCATTTTTATTGAGCTTTCCTTTGGGAACATTTGAGGTGTCTATTTTTGCCATTATTTGTTTTCAGTCTAATTTCTTTATTCAAGATCTATTGTACTTCTAAATCATATTGAATGTTTGAAAGGATGTTTTCTACAAAACTAGTTCATCTGTTTTATTTGGTGCTTCTTGTTACCATAAAAATAACATTCTAAATATTCTTGAACAACATATAATAGAATTAACTTTGCTTTTTATTGGATGAAAAAGCTTATAATTGAACATTATAAATCAGCACTTATACTATTGACAGAAAGGTGATTGCTGTATTCAATGCTCATCATTTTACATACAGATAAGTTGAAACCTCATTACATAAAACAAATAGAAATGAATAAATTAAACATTCTTTGGACAACGAATAACAGAGACACTATTACTCATATGATCTCCATGTATGCTGTAAATACTTTAAAAAAGGGATTATGGGATGAAGTAAGTATCATTGTATGGGGAGCTTCTGTAAAGCTTTTAGGAGAAAATGAAGACTTGCAGAAAGAAGTTATTACTATAATGGAAAAAGGGGTTCAAATAGGTGCGTGTAGAGCATGTTGTGATAATATGGGAGTGACCGACACTCTAGAGAAATTAGGAATAGATGTCAAATATATGGGAGAGCCATTAACTGAGATATTGAAGCAGGATGGGAAGCTTTTAACTGTTTAATATCATTAATAATTTTAGCATTTCTTTAATGAATTAAGGAAGTGAGTTCAGAAAAGAATCACTTTCCTTTGTTGAATAGTATTTAAATAAATTTGGAGGAGGGTAATGATGAAAATGGCAAGTAAGATGATAATAGATATCGTTTCAGATGTGGTTTGTCCATGGTGTGTGATAGGCTATAAGCGATTAGAGAAAGCAATAGAGGAAATGGGGTTACAAGATCTAGTAGAGATAGAGTGGCAAGCTTTTGAACTCAACCCGACTATGCCTGTTGAAGGACAAGAACTACAAGAGCATATCAGTCAGAAATATGGTTCTACCATTGAGCAAGGAAAGCAATCTAGAGCACAGCTCACTCAATATGCTGCCGACTTGGATTTTAGATTCGATTTTTTTGATGGCATGAGAATGCCCAATACCAGAGATGCTCATATTTTAATTGATTATGCTTTAGAAAATGGAAAGCAAACAGAATTAAACCTTCGTTTGATTTCTGCTCATTTTGGTGAACATAAAGATATTTCAGATCCCAAGGTTCTGGCTCAAGAATTAAAAGCTGTGGGATTAAATGCAGAGGAAGGACTAGAAAGATTAAAGGATACAAAAGCTCGTGAACAAATTATAGCTAAAGAAGCCTATTGGCAGAAACGGGGAGTAACAGCAGTACCCACCATGGTTTTCAATAGAACCACTGGTATTACTGGGGCACAACCAGTGGATGTTTATAAAAAGCTCTTAACTGATTTGTTAGGTGGATAATTGAAGATGTGTCTCCTCTATAATTATATTTAGATTTGAGAAACGCTTAATAATAGCATGGAAGAACTAAAAAGAAAAATTTCAGAATGTAAAGTATGCAAGTCGAATTTGCCATTAGGGCCACGTCCTATTATTACGGCACATCCCAAAAGTAAAGTCATCATTATTGGTCAGGCACCAGGCATAGCGGTTCATAATACTGGAATTCCATGGGACGATAAAAGTGGAAAGAACCTTCGAAATTGGTTGGGAATAGAAGACCATATCTTTTATGATGAGGAGAAAATAGCATTAATTCCTATGGGCTTTTGTTATCCTGGAAGAGGAAAGTCAGGAGATATTCCTCCACGAAAAGAATGTGCTCCCTTATGGCATGAAGATTTATTGAGCCATTTAACTGAAGTAAAATTAGTTATTCTAATAGGGAAATATGCGCAAGATTATTACCTAAAGGGCTTAGCCAAAAGAAATCTAACTGAAACAGTCATGCATTTTGAAGAATACTTACCAAAGTATTTTGTCCTCCCTCATCCATCACCAAGAAATAATCTTTGGCAAGCTAAAAATCCTTGGTTTGCTGAGGAGGTTCTTCCTGCTTTGAAAACTGAGATAAGCAAAAGCCTTAAAAAGTGATTTATGCTTTCAAAGCAATATCATAGCGTTTCATCTTTTGATAAAGAGCATTTCGACTAATGCCAAGTGATTTGGCGACCTGAGTCATATTGGAATGGTGAAAGGCTATGGTTTTTAGAATAGCTTGTTTCTCCATATCTTTAAGAGAGGAGGGTGAAAATTCAAGCTCCTCGTTGGGTTCAATCGCCACTCGTGCTTCTTCTTTTGTAAATTGATGTTGTTGAATACTGATTGGGCTACTCAGAATAGTGACTTTTTCTATATAATTCTCCAATTCTCTTACATTCCCTGGCCATGAATAATTACTGATTTGTTTCAGCAAAGTATTACTCAAACGCATCATGGGTTTATTGAGTTTTATGGCTTTATTTTGAAGAAAATGCATAGCAAGGTTGGGAATATCCTCGCGCCTATTTCTCAAAGGAGGGATCTCTATACTAATCACATTAATGCGATAATATAAATCAAGGCGGAATTTATTATTCTTAACTTCCTCCTCTAAATTTTTATTGGTAGCTGCAATGATTCTCACATCCACAGGGATGATTTTATCTCCTCCCAAACGCGTAATCTGCCCTTCTTGTATGGCTCTTAATAGCTTCACTTGCATATCGGGAGGCATCTCTCCTATTTCGTCTAAAAATAGGGTTCCACCATTAGCCAATTCAAACTTACCTGGCCTTCCTCCTTTAAGAGCTCCTGTAAATGCGCCATTTTCGTAACCAAACAATTCGCTTTCTATTAAAGAGGCTGAGATGGCCCCACAATTGATGGCAATAAAGGCTTGATTTTTCCGATCGCTGGCATTATGTATAGCTTGAGCAAAAACTTCCTTACCTGTTCCACTTTCACCACTAATTAATACTGAGGTTGGGCTATGCGCTACTTTTTTGGCATATTCAATTACATCCATCATTAATGGACTAGAACTACTGATGTCTTCGAATTTATAGGAGGTAATGGTTCCAGCATATTTATTTACCAAACTCATCAATCTTTTAAAGGGACGGAAGGTGATTAAGTATCCAATGATTTCATCTTCTTCCGTACGAATGAGATAGGCATTAAAAAGAAAATGGTCTTTCAGGTTTGGGATGTTGAAGCTATGTTCTTCATCGAGGAAACCCAGATTAGAAAGAATGATTCTTTTAATTTTAGGCCAAGATTTGAGGATGTCTTCGATGGGAGAATCCACCAAAATACTTCTTCGCGTATTAATGGCACGGCAACCTGTATCATTAGCCCACACTATTTGATCGTGGAGGTTGAGAGCAAAAACGCCAAAGGAAAGCTGATTCATCATAGCAAAAGCATAGTTCTGTGCATGGAATAAGCTCTTTTGAATTTCCTCGCTGGCAATTTTATTTTCTATGGCCTTGGCAGCTGAAATAACTAAACCTAAAGTATGCTCATGTTCTTGTTGATGATCGCCAGTGAGATTTAAAGCACCAATCACTTTTCCGCTGGCATTATGGATGGGAGCTGCAGAACAAGTCCAATTATAAAACGCTTCGGAAAAATGTTGTTGGGCAGTAACCTGAATCGGGCGATTCTCAAAAATAGCAGTTCCAATGGCATTGGTGCCAATATTTTTTTCCTCCATGGAAGCCCCAATGTTGATATTGGATTGTTTGGCTTGCTTTATTGTATTTTCTTCGCCTTTGATGTCCAAAATATTTCCATTAATATCGGAAAGAATGAGGATAAATTTTGATGCTATGAGAATATCCTGAAGGTCCTCAATAAAAGGGTGGGCTATATTTAAAAGCAATTTATTTTTATCGAGTAAAGCTTCTTTATTATGGCTTTGAAGTTTGATACAAGCTGTTTGGTAATCCTTTTTTAGTCCAATCTCTTCGCTTCTATGTCTAGAACGACCTATGATACCCTCTCTTTCCACTACACTCATTCTTCTTTCTCTTTAATTGAAAGTATTACTATAGAAACGCTAATTCTGAGGAGGCAAATCTCGGAATTATTTGGAGGAGATGAGAAGGAATTATTAATTTATAATGGGTATAAGTATAGAAGGGTGGTGAAAGAGTATACAAATACTCTTGGTTTCCAATCAAAAAAACAGATCTCATCAATAGCATTATTCAAAAAAAGCCTCGCTAAAAATTAGCAAGGCTTATAAAAACACACAAAAAAAAGACGGGGCCTAAATCAAAACCCCGTCCAAATGTTACAAATCATCAATTATATAACTAAAACTCAAGTTATTTCTTAATATCCAGGGTTTTGAACTGCGTTTGTATTGTTACGCATTTCAGCCGAAGGAATAGGGTATAAATTATGTTTGCCAGCTTGGAAACCTAGAGGTCCTAATACTGTAGCAGCATCACCCCAACGTACCAAGTCTAAGAAACGAACAGCTTCAAATGCCAATTCCATTTGACGTTCTTTCTTAATGGCGTCCATAATATTTCCAGTATATCCATCTAAACCAGCTCTAGTTCTTACCATGTTTAAGTATGTGCCAGCTTGTCCATCGTTACCATTTTTATGGTGTGCTTCAGCAGCCATTAATAATACATCAGCATAACGAATAAGACGTAAGTTTGTTCCATAGTTTAATTCAGGAACAGCACCACCGTCACCATTTGTTTCGTCCATACGAGTAGAATATTTAACTCTAATACAGTTGTCCCAACCCCAAGCACTTTCGTCAGTCCAATTACCGCCTAAAGCTCTTAAGTCTTCTAATGAAAGAATAGTTGCAGCTTTTCTTATTTCGTCTCCTTCAGAAGCAAAAGCATCATATAATCCTTGTTTTGGAAGGTTGAATCCCCATCCTCCTATCAAGCCTGTTTCACCAGCATTAAAGAAATCACCTCTAGGACCAGTTAACTGCCATGTAATGTTATTTTCCATAGCTCTATTTCCGCCCCACTGGAATGTTCCCCAGTCATAGCCCATTGTAGTTACCCAAGAAGCTTCTAATAAAGATTCAACACCAAATTCAGATTCTTGTAAGAATAATGTTGAATAGTCACCTTGTAATTCATATTCGTTACTTGTAATTACAGCTTCAAAAGCAGTAGCAGCATCAGCCCAATTTTCAGCATACAAGTTTACTTTACCTAATAAAGCTTGAGCAGTACCTTTGGCAGCTCTAAATACATCGCGAGGATCGTATTCACTTTTCTTAGGAAGTACATCTATAGCAGCTTCTAAATCAGCAATAGCTTGGTCATAAAGAACAGTAGCATCAACGAAAGGCTGAGAATATTCAGAAGGAGCTAATTCAGTAAGAATAAGTGGTCCATTTCCAAACATTGCAGCAATTTCGAAATAATAATAAGCACGTAAGAATTGAGCTTCTCCAATAATCTGTTGTTGCAATGGTGTAGTTCCAGGAACATTATTAATCACCATATTGGCACGGTAAATTCCGAAATAATTTGATTCCCAAACTGCTGTAATAGTAGGATTTGAGGCACCATAACTATAAACTCCTAATTCTTGATATGGAGGTTGGTCACCATCCCCACCACCAGCTACATTAGATTCATCTGATGGGAAAGTTTTCACCAAATAAGCACTATTCCAGTCACGAGCGTTCATCCATTGCAGGATATCATAGCTAGCCATGATAGCTCTTGTGGCATCTTCATCAGTTTGATAAAAATCTTGAACAGCCAATTTTCCAATTGGGTCCACTTCTAAAAAGTCTTTTTTACAAGCTGTGAAAGACAGCATCAAAGCAAAGACTACAAATATTTTATATTGAATTTTCATTTTCTATATCTTTTTAATTTAAACATTAATTATTTCTTTAAATCAATTCACCCTAGAAAGAGAATGATAAACCAAAGTAAATTTTTCGTGGTGTTGGATAATATCCACGGTCGATACCTTGTGCATCATTTCTACTTGTACCTGCAGCTGGGTCCATACCTGGATAGTTGCTGAAAGTGAAATAATCATCTAAAGAAACATATAATCTTAAGTTCTGAACTTTATCTTTCATAAAGCTTCTAGGAACAGTATATCCTAATTGGATTTGGCGAATTCTTACATAAGAACCTTTGAAAACCATTAAGTCACTATTATAAACATAAGAACTAGTTTGTTCTGCTCTTGGGAATTCGTTTGTTGAACCTTCACCAGTCCATCTGTCATCAAAGAAGAATTGAGGCTTATTATAAGTAGTTCTATCGTAACGGTTCCATCCTAATAATACATCATGTCCGTGAACACCTTGTAAAATAGTTCTGAAATCGAATCCTTTATAAGCTAAATCGATACTAGCACCCCAAGTAAATGTTGGATGAGGGTTACCGATATTAGTTTGATCTTCTTCATTAATTAAATTATCACCATTTACATTTACAACGATTGGGTCTCCAGGAACAGGATCATAACCAGCTAAACCACCGTTGGCTTCTTTATAAGCATCAACTTGTGCTTGATTTTGGAAGATTCCATTGGTTTCGTAGCCACGGAAGAACCATACAGGCTGACCTAATTCAAAAGCAGTTGCAGTCCAACCAGTTCCTAAACCAGTACCATCAAGTCTATCAAGTAATGGATTCAAATAGGTCACTTCATTTTTCATGAAAGTCATATTGGCGCTAATACCATATTTGAACTCATTATCATAGTTTCTATAGCCCAACTCAATTTCAACACCTTTATTAGTTACATCACCAGCATTTACTGTTGAAGGTGTATTACCAACAGACAATGGAGGAGAACCAATGGTTAAAAGATCTTTTGTCTTCTTGTTGAAATAATCAAATCCAATAGTTAATTTATCACCTAACATATACATATCGAATCCGATATCTAACTGCTCAGAAGAAGCCCAAGTTAATTCTGGGTTTGCTAATAATTCAGGTTCTGCACCTGCATACCAACCACCTGTTGCATCAGGATACTGTAATCCACTAAAAGTAATTAATGAGCGATATTGGTCTGGTCTTAATTCATTTAGCATACCGTTTCTACCCCAACTAGCTCTAACTTTAAAGAAATCTATAAAGCTTACATTCCAGAAATCTTCATTTGAAGCAATCCAACCTGCCGATACTGAAGGATAAGAACCCCATTTTTGATCTGGGTGTAACATTGAAGTACCATCTTGACGGAAAATAGCTTGTAATAAATACTTACCTTCATAATCGTAAGATACTCTTGCAAAATATGATACTTGTCTTTCAACTTGACTGTTACCAGCAACATCACCAGGTCTTTGGGCATCACCATGCTCATTAAAGGCATCACCTTCTGCAGCCATTGGGCTACTGGTGCTATTATTCCAAATATGAGTGTACTCTTGAGATGACATACCCACAACAGCGGCTAAATTATGTTTTTCAGCAAAAGTTTTGTCATAAGAAATGTAGTTTTCCCACATCCAAGTAGACCAAGTGTTATAGTTTTTATTTGAGTTTGTTCCAGAGTTATTTCTCTCTGAACTATACCAATAAGTTGGAGTCCAGTAGCTATATAATTCGTTAGCCACATCTATACTAGCGCGTGTAGTGAATTTGAAACCTTTCCAAGTATCATCACCTAGGGTCATATACATATTACCCATCAATTTATCTTGCTTAGTATATCCTTTTGTACTTTGAATTTGAGCCAATGGATTTACGATTTCACCAGCTACTATTTCAGATACACCATAATATTTTCCATCATCATTAGTTACAGCAAGACCACCATTAACAGCTGGCATATAAATATCATTTAAGTATGCTGCAGTTAGGTTATCACCAATTGCGTTTTCATAAATAACAGGAGTAGTTGGGTCAAAAGATAAAGCACTTGCCACAACACCACCAAATTCATCATCTTCAGAAACTGAAGTTCTTTTAAAACGAGTATAGTTAGCAGAAACACCAACTTTCATCCATTTTTTAATTTGTTGATTGATGTTTACGCGAGCATTCAAACGTTCAAAGTTTGCATTGTCACCACCAACAACACCATCTTGGTTTAAATAAGAAATTGAAGAATAATAATTTCCTTTATCAGAACCTCCAGAAAAAGACAAGTGATGCTTTTGCATCATTGCAGTTTGTAAGGTCTCATCCATCCAATTTGTGTTATAACCAGTACTTCTTACTTCAGTACCATTGGCTTCATCTAACCATGTTGCATAGCTTTGTGCATCCATAGGTTTAGTATAATCACCTACACTTTGAGATCCTACTTGCATACTATAAGAAACTCTTCCAGCACCTTTTTCACCTTTTTTAGTAGTTACTAAAACCACACCATTGGCAGCGTTGGCACCATAAATAGCAGCGGAAGCAGCATCTTTTAATACAGTAATGTTTTCGATATCGTTTGGTTCTAGATTATCAATGTTTCCAGAAACCATACCATCAACCACATAAATAGGTTGAGCATCACCATTTGTAGCAACACCACGAATAACCACTTTCTGACCTGCTCCTGGAGAACCAGAAGAAGGAGAAACAGCAACACCAGCTAAACGGCCTTGTAAACCACCTGCAACAGTTGTTGTTGGTATTTCTTGTAATGTTTTACCATCGATTTTAGCTACAGCACCAGTAATATTTGCTTTTTTCTGTGTACCATAACCTACTACTAACACCTCCCCAAGTGTTTCTACATTTTCTTTCATCACTACTACTGCCTTTTGACCAGCAATTAATGATTGATCAAGTGTAATATATCCAATCATAGAAAAAGAAACAGTAACGGTTTCTTGAGTAGATTGCATATTGAAGGTTCCGTCAATATCGGAAATAGTACCATTTGAGGTACCTTTTTCTATCACATTGACGCCGGGCAATGGTTCTCCATTTTCATCTTGAACCATACCATTATAATTGTACACGTTCTGAGCAGTTAATGTAAAAGAAACACTAAGTAATAGCATTCCTAACAAAAGCATTGCTCTTTTTGCGAAGGTGTTCAATCCTAAAAAATTGTAAACATCTGATTTCATACGATTAACATTTATTTTTATAATGATTGCATTTGATTAATTGTCTAACAAAACTGACTATTCGAATTCTAAATAATAATGTAAAATATACTCCTTATATATATTGTTATGTTTATTTTATTGATATTCAAGACACATTAGTATGTGTATTAAATACACTTACAAAACTATATTTTTTTTTGATTTAATTAACTAAAATTAACAGCCCAGCATTAATTTATATTCATTCTAAATAACAAAATCATAAGGCATTGACTATCATTACTGTCTATTGAGGTATATTATAGAAATTATACATAGGTGTTGATTATTTTAAATATTAATCCATATATTTGCAGTGTGTAACAAATACACTTTATAAAACTATGAAATCTTATATTCCAAACTTATCTGTGGATTGTGTTGTTTTCGGATTTGACCATGAAAGGTTAAACGTGATGCTCACTAAACGTGAATTGTTGGATCCCATTACTAAGGATATCATTTTCATAGATTATACCGTACAAGGACACCATGTTTTGGAGGGTGAGGCCATTGATACAGCAGCATCTAGAGTTCTAAAGGATAAAACAGGTTTGGATAATATATTTCTTGAACAGTTTTATACTTTTGGTGGATTGAGCCGAATGAGTTCTGAGAAAGACCAAATGTGGACCAAATTAAAATATCCTATGATTTCGGATCATGTGGTGTCGGTGGGTTATTATTCTTTGGTGGATTGCTTTGATGTGAAACCCGACGAAAAACATGCCAATACCCAATGGTTTCCTGTTGATGATTTACCTGAACTTGGGTTCGATCATCAAGAAATGATAGAAAGAGCCCTAGAGTTTCTCCAAAGAAAACTGAGAAGAGAACCCATAGGCTTCGAGTTATTGCCTGAGAAATTTACGATTTCGCAAATGCAAAAGCTTTACGAATGCGTTTTTGGAGCAAAATTCGATAGGCGTAACTTTAGAAAGAAAGTGAGCCAAATGAAATACCTTATTCCTTTAGATGAAAAACAAAAAGGTGTGGCACATAAACCTGCTCAAGTTTTTATCTTTAGTAAGGATGTTTACGATAGAACAAAAAAGGAAAAGCTGGACTTTTCCGTCTGACATATTTGAGTGAAAATGAATAGTGTAAGTAGAGAGTGAAAGGTGATTTGCTTTCAATTTCTTAAAAGTGAAATTTAAAGACTTACGCATGAGTGATTTATTAAATAAGAGGTAACATCTATTATTGGTATTAATAGATGTTTTCCTAAAATAGCTAAGGCCTTTGTGCTTAAGGAACATATAGAAAGCCTGTTTTCTTTCCATATGGCGCCTTATTTTGCTATGGAATAAATTCTCTAATTCACAAAAAAAGCAATTGAAAGAATAATTCTATCCTTCTACTTGTTCTCTTCTATATTTATTCCATTGTTTACTTTTTTAAATATGGTCAATAAGGATCATATACTTATTGCTGATGGTGATTTTTTATCCCAAGACTAATAAACTTGGCAGACTGAATGACCCAAATAATTAATTAAATTTTAGATCTAATGAAATACGGACATTTCGACGATAATAATAGAGAATACGTGATTACGAATCCCAAGACACCACAACCGTGGATCAATTATATGGGAACATCGAGCTTTTTTAGTTTGATGTCGAATACAGCGGGTGGATATAGCTTCTATAAAGATGCTAAAATGAGAAGAATCACCAGGTACAGATACAATAATGTACCTACAGATGACGGAGGAAAGTATTTTTATATAAATGATGGAGGGAAGATTTGGTCGCCAGGATGGAAACCTGTCAAAACTCCACTTGACAAATACGAATGTCGTCATGGTTTGGGTTATTCCACCATAAAAGGAGAATTGAATGGTCTAGAAGCAGAAGTACTTTACTTTGTTCCTCTAGATTTTAATGGAGAAGTTCAAAGGGTAAAACTGAAAAACAAGAGTTCTGAGAAAAAATCCATCAAATTACATTCTTTTGTGGAGTGGGCTTTATGGGATGCTTTAGATGATATGACCAACTTTCAACGTAATTTCAATACCGGTGAAGTGGAAATTGAAAATTCTACCATCTTCCACAAAACCGAGTATCGTGAAAGAAGAAATCATTTTGCTTTCTACTCCGTAAATCAAGAGATTAAAGGTTTTGATACCGATAGAGAATCTTTCTTGGGAGCTTATAATGGATTCGATACTCCAGAAATGGTCACTGAGGGAACAAGTGGAAACACCCATGCTCATGGTTGGTCTCCTATTGCTTCTCATTATTTAGAGGTGGAATTAGCTCCAGGCGAAGAAAAAGACTTGGTGTTTGTTTTGGGATATGCTGAAAATAAAGAGGAAGAGAAATTCATTGCTCCTAATGTCATTAATAAAACCAATGCCGAGTCTATGTTGTCTCAATTCCAAACCAGCGAACAAGTAGATGCTTCTATAGCCAAATTAAAAGCATATTGGAATAAGCTACTCAGTAAACTTACTATTAAGAGTGAGGATGAGAAATTAGACAGAATGGTGAATATTTGGAACCAATATCAAAATATGGTGACCTATTTCTTTTCTCGTTCTGCTTCCTTCTTCGAATCGGGAATTGGTCGTGGTATGGGATTCCGCGATTCTAATCAAGATATTATAGGAATGGTACATTTGGTACCTGAACTGGCTCGTCAAAGAATTATCGATTTGGCCAGCACACAATTGGAGGATGGTAGTGCTTATCATCAATATCAACCTCTCACTAAAAAAGGAAATCACGAAGTAGGTGGTAACTTTAACGATGATCCACTATGGCTTATTTTCTCTGTTTCTTCTTATATTAAAGAAACTGGTGATTGGTCATTATTGGATTATAAGGCTCCATTTAATAATGATGGAGAAGAGTTCCCCATGTTTGAGCATATCAAGCGATCATTTTATCATGTAGTAAATAATTTAGGACCTCATCACTTACCTTTGATAGGTAGAGCTGATTGGAACGACTGCCTCAATTTGAATTGTTTCTCCGACAAACCTGGAGAATCATTCCAAACCACCCAAAACCAAAAAGGAAAAGTAGCAGAATCAGTGATGATCGCTGGTATGTTTGTGATTTACGGAGAAGAATTTGCCAAAATATGTGAACTCAGAGGAGAGCATGAAGAAGCAGAACAAGCTAAGAAACATATCGCTAATATGAAAAATGCGATAGACGAGTCAGCTTGGGATGGTGATTGGTTCTTGAGAGCCTACGATTATTATGGTGAAAAAGTAGGATCTAAAGAAAATGAAGAGGGTCAAATATTTATTGAGTCTCAAGGCTTCTGTGTAATGGCAGGAATTGGTCATGAAGACGGTAGAGCACAAAAAGCCATGGATAGTGTTGCCGAGCGATTGGCTTCACCTTATGGTATTGTTTTATTGAATCCTCCTTATACCAAATACAAACTCAACCTTGGCGAAATCACCTCTTATCCTCCAGGTTATAAGGAAAATGCTGGAATATTCTGTCATAATAATCCTTGGATTATTATTTCTGAAGCCATGCTCGGAAACAAAGAAAAAGCATTTGATTATTATACCAGAATAGCACCTGCTTATTTAGAAGACATTAGCGAGTTGCATAAAACAGAACCTTATGTATATTCTCAAATGATAGCCGGAAAAGATGCCGCCAAACCAGGGGAAGCCAAAAATTCTTGGTTAACGGGAACCGCAGCATGGAACTTTTTCTCCGTGAGCCAACATATTTTGGGAATCAAACCAGATTATAAGGGATTAGTTATTGATCCTAAAATCCCAGCACATTTAAAGGGGTTTAAAGCTACGCGTGTTTATAGAGGTAATACTTATCACATCGACATTGTAAATAATGGTGGTGATCATATGACTTGTTTTGTGGATGGTAATGTATGGGAGGGACCTCTTCCATTAGACACCGAAAGCAAGACTTATAATGTAAAGATTACACTAGACTAAACTGGATAAAGAAATGAAACTGGACCAATCATATTTAATCTATTTTATGTTGCTGCTTATAGCTATGGCCGTAGGTTGCAAAGAATTGCAGAAAAGTGAAAACAGCCAAGTTTCCAACACGAAAGTGATGGAAATATTGGCTGGGATGACACTTGAAGAAAAGGTAGGGCAAATGACGCAAATAACTTTGGGCGTTTTTTTTAAAGGTGGAGATAATGATCATCGCCCATTACCTTTAACCATAAACCCTGAAACTCTAGACTCAGCTTTTAGAATCTATAAACTGGGTTCTATTTTGAATACGGTAAACAATAGGGCACAAACTAAAGAGTGGTGGAATAAAACGGTAGAATTACTCAATATAAAAGCCATTAAGGAAACTGGAATTCCTATTTTATTTGGCATCGATGCCATTCATGGTGTAGGATATACAGCTGGTTCTACTCTTTATCCTCAGCAAATAGGACAAGGGGCTAGTTTTAATCCTAAACTGGTGAAAAAACTCAACGAACTTACAGCTTATGAAATGAGAGCTTGTAATATACCTTGGACTTTTTCTCCTGTTATGGATATGGGAAGAGACCCTCGTGATGCGAGAATATGGGAAACTTATGGAGAGGACATATATTTGGCTCAAGAATTAGGTAAAGCAGCTGTTGAAGGATTGCAAGGCGATGATTTGAGTCATATTGATACAAAACATGGGGCTGCTTGTTTAAAGCATTTCTTAGCTTATAATTCCAATTCAGGTAAAGATAGAAATCCTTTAAGCATTTCAGCTAGAGAGTTGAAAGAAATACATGCCGCTTCTTTTCAAGCAGCAATTGATGCTGGTGCTAAAACCATCATGATCAACTCTGGATTAATCAATGGAATGCCTGTTCATGCCAATTTCGAGATTCTAACCAGATTACTTAGAGAAGAAATGGGCTTTGAGGGGATGATCGTAACCGACTGGAAGGATATTGAAAACTTCTATGACCGTGACAAAATTGTGTCTACTCAAAAAGAAGGGGTGAAATTAGCCATCAATGCAGGAATCGATATGTCTATGGTTCCTTATAATTTCAAATTCTGTGATTATTTAATAGAATTAGTTAATGAAGGCGAAGTTCCCATGTCGAGAATTGATGATGCAGTAACTAGAATCTTAAAGCTAAAAATGGAATTGGGATTATTTGAAACCCCTAATACTTATCAGAAAGACTATACCGAATTTGGTGGTATGTATTTCAAAAGATTGGCATATCAAGCTTCTACAGAATCAATCACTTTGTTGAAAAATGATGAAGATATCCTTCCGTTGAAGAAAGATGTGAAAGTATTGGTGGCTGGGCCTAATTCTAATAGTATGAGAACGATAAACGGAGGATGGTCCTATTCTTGGCAAGGTGAAAAAGTAGAAGAATTTGCGGAAGACTATCATACATTTCTCGAAGCGGTACAGAATAAAATAGGGCATAGAAATGTAAAATTTGTGGAAGGTGTTTCTTATGATTTTGAAGGTAAATATTATATGGAAAAAGATATCGACATTCATAAAGCGGTGAAAGCGGCCAAGGCTGTTGATTATGTACTCTTGTTTTTAGGCGAGAATTCTTATACCGAGAAACCTGGAGATTTACATGATTTATATATTTCTGACAATCAAAAAGATTTGGCTTTGGCATTGGCAGAAACAGGTAAACCCATCATTCTTGTATTGAACGAAGGTAGACCAAGAATCATCTCTAAGTTTGAGCATGAAATGGATGCGGTTATCCATACCTATTTACCTGCCAATTATGGAGGTGATGCTCTGGCCGATGTGCTTTTTGGAGATTCCAACCCAAGCGGAAAACTTCCATATACCTATCCTATGTATCCCAATTCATTAATCACTTACGATTATTTACCTGCGGAGAAACAAGATAAAATGGAAGGTCTTTACGATTACGAATCTGATGTGGCTATTCAATATGAATTTGGTCATGGGTTAAGTTATACCACTTTTGAATATTCAGACTTCAAAGTAAACACCAGTACTTTTGACTCTAATAATGAAGTGGAGATTTCAGTGAAAGTGACTAATACAGGTGATAGAGCTGGACAAGAAGTGGTCATGCTTTTCTCTTCTGATATAGTAGCTTCAATTTCACCGGCCAATAAGAGACTGAGAAGATTTGAGAAAATCAATTTAAAAGCTGGGGAGTCTAAGAATGTGAACTTCACTATCAATGCTGAAGATTTGGCATTCCATAATTATAATAATCAGCTGGTCTGCGAAAAAGGAGATTTTATCATTAGAATTAAAGATTTTGAACATCAGATTACTTTGACAGAGGATGTTGCTTTTAATATGCCAAGTAAAGTAAAATTATAATCCATAAAAGTAAGGGAGATGAGAAACTATATCATTATTGGAATACTATTATTAGGCGTAATTTCTTTAAACGCTCAGGACAAAAGCAATGAGGACATGAAACAAAAAATTGAGGACTTAGTTTCAAAAATGACTTTAGAAGAAAAAGCATCTTTATGTTCTGGCAGAGATGATTGGAGTACCAAGCCCATTGAGCGATTAGATATCCCATGGATTTGGGTTTCCGATGGCCCTCATGGTCTTCGCCGTGCTCCTGCAACTAATGTACCGGGTTATGGTGACCAATTACCTGCCACTTGTTTTCCTACAGCTTCAGCTTTGGCTGCTACTTGGGATTTAGATTTGATAGAGAAGTTGGGTGTAGCTCTTGGAGAAGAATGTCAAGCTCAGGATGTGAATGTATTATTAGGGCCTGGGGTTAATATTAAAAGATCGGTTTTAGCGGGAAGAAATTTTGAGTTTTTCTCCGAAGATCCCATTCTTTCTGGAGAACTTGGTGCTGCCTTTATTAATGGGGTACAAAGCCAAGGAGTAGGAACTTCTTTAAAGCACTATGTGGCTAATAATGTGGAAACCATGAGGATGTATAATAATTCTGATATGGATATTCGTACGCTTCATGAAATCTATTTAAGGCCTTTTGAAATTGCGGTTAAAAAGGCACAACCTTGGACAGTGATGGCCTGCTATAATCGAGTTCAAGGGATATACGGAACCGAATCTCCTTATATTTTAACAGAGGTATTAAAAAATCAATGGGGATTTGAAGGCATTGTGATTTCTGATTGGTTTGCTGTGGTTGACCGAGTGGAAGGAATAAAAGCAGGAATGCATATCGAAATGCCTGGTGTAAGTACCTTTAACGATGAACTCATAGTAGAAGCCGTTAAAAATGGCGAATTAGAGGCGTCTGTATTAGATGCTTTAGTGAAAGAAATTCTACAGGTGGTATTAAAAGCAAAATCTCTGGAGAAAGAAGGAGTGGAATTGGATGCACAAGCACACCATGCCTTTGCCAGACAAGTAGCAGCAGAGGCAGCAACACTATTGAAGAATGACAATAAGGTACTTCCTATAACTAAGAAGAAGTATAAGAAAGTGGCCATTATTGGTGAATTTGCTAATAATCCACGTTTTCAAGGAAATGGTAGCTCAGAAGTAAAACCCACTCAA
Source organism: Lentimicrobium sp. S6 (assembly GCF_013166635.1). Classification (NCBI taxonomy): domain Bacteria; kingdom Pseudomonadati; phylum Bacteroidota; class Bacteroidia; order Bacteroidales; family Lentimicrobiaceae; genus Lentimicrobium; species Lentimicrobium sp. S6. The sequence goes on from NZ_JABKBZ010000063.1 coordinate 19,654, forward strand.
CTCGATAAAGTTCTCGATATTCTAAATCAAGAATATGGTAATGATTTTAAATTCACATACTCCCAAGGTTATAGCCTAACAGATGATGTAGATTATTCTATGATAGCCGAAGCTAAAGAAGCTGCAGCTAAAGCTGATATTGCTTTAGTATTTGCGGGCTTACCCTTACATTATGAATCGGAAGGAATTGATAGAACTCATATTGATTTACCTCCATCGCATAATAAACTGATCAGCGAAATTGCTCTAGTTCAAGAAAATTCAGTGGTAGTTTTAACCAATGGTTCTGCCATTACCATGCCTTGGATAAATGAGGTAGATGGAGTATTAGAGACCTGGTTAGGTGGACAAGCGGGAGCAGGAGCCACAGCCGATGTGCTTTTTGGAAAAGTGAATCCTTCCGGAAAATTGGCGGAAACATTCCCAATGAAACTAGAAGATACACCAGCGTTTTTTAATTTTCCTGGTGAGCAAGGAGAAGTGATTTATGGGGAGCGCATTTTTGTGGGCTATCGATATTATGACGAGAAGAAAATGGAGCCTCTTTTCCCATTTGGATTCGGACTTTCCTATACTACTTTTGAATATAGCGACCTCACAGTATCTGCTAAAAACATTAAAGATACAGATGGTTTAGTAGTAACTATGAATATTAAAAACACAGGAGAAACTAAAGGAAAAGAAATAGTTCAGTTATATGTAAAGGATGAAGAAAGCACTTTACAACGTCCCGAAAAAGAACTCAAGAAGTTTGCTAAAATAGAACTTAATCCAGGGGAAACCAAAGAAGTAAGTTTCGAACTCAATACTCGCGATTTTTCCTATTTCGATGGACATAGAGCGCTTTGGATTGCTGAAAGTGGTGCTTTTGATATTTTAGTTGGAGCTTCCTCTAGGGATATCAAACTACAAGAAACCATTCAACTACAATCTACTCAAATAGTGCCATTGGCTTATAATGAGTATACTTTCTTTAGAGAATACTGGGATAATAAAGAAACTCGTGAATTATTAAAAGCCATGGTTCCTCAATGGATTGGTAATTTTGTTCCCGAAGGAAAATCCTTAGACAATGCCGTATTTAATGACTTCCTTATTGATAATCCCATCATAAAATTACCTTATGTAACAGGAGGAGAAGTTGATCAGCAAGGGGTGAAAGATTTTATTGAAAAGTGTAAAGGAATTACATATACACCATAAATTAAAGATAAAATATAAAGGAAATAGATGCTATAAAGAGATATCACTATCAATACGAAACCAATTTAACTAAACTTACTAATACCACTCGTATACTAGATATCACTATAAACAACAAATGATAAATTTTTTATCATAAACAAACTAGAGTCTCTTTTTAGCTCTATCCTTTTTAAATATTGAAAAACATAATACAAAATAAGAAATAGATGCTTTAAAGAGATGTCACTATCAATACGAAACCATTTTAACTAAACTTACTAAAGCCACTCGTATGCTAGATATTACTACTTTTACTCAATGATAATTAAGATATTATGATGAACAAACTAATATATCTCTTTTTAGCTCTTTTTCTTTTTCCTGTTTTAGCCTCCTCTCAAAATAGAGAAGTCATTTGGTCCGACGAGTTTAATTATGAAGGACTACCAGATACGGCTAAGTGGGGCTACGATGTGGGTGGCAACGGATGGGGAAATAATGAATTGCAATATTATGCTGATGCTAGACTAGAAAACTCTCGAGTTGAAAATGGAAATCTAATTATTGAAGCCCACTACGAGTTTTTTAGTGGAAAAGCTTATTCTTCAGCTCGTCTCATTACTAAAAACAAAGGCGATTGGCAATATGGTTATTTCGAAATGAGAGCCAAACTTCCAAGCGGAAGAGGAACCTGGCCCGCCTTTTGGATGTTGCCCACCGATTGGGAATATGGAGGATGGCCCGGTAGTGGAGAAATCGATATCATGGAACATGTGGGCTACGATACCGAGAATGTCCATGGAACAGTCCACACCAAAAGCTATAACCACATCATCGGAACTCAAGTTGGTGTAGCAAAACCAGTCCCCGATTGTGAAGAGGCTTTTCATGTATATGCTTGCGAATGGACAGCCGATTACATCAAAATGTATATTGACGATGAACTTTATTTTACATTTGAGAATCAAGGAAATTGGCAAGCTTGGCCCTTCGATAAAAGATTCCACATTCTTGTCAACCTTGCTGTAGGCGGAAACTGGGGTGGAGTAGAGGGGGTAGATTCCGATGCATTCCCCACTCAATTTGTCATTGATTACATTAGAGTTTACGCTCCTGGAACTACGCCAAATGCCATTCCTGAAAAAGAGACAGACAAAACCATAAAGGTATATCCAAATCCTGCTCAAGAAAAATTATTCATAGATTCTAGTGAACATAATGGTCCTGAAGCTCTAGAGTTCTCTCTATATAACTCTTTGGGTAAGCTAGTTCTGAAAAGAAGCATACAAGAAAAGTTGGTGAGCTTGAATATCTCAGAATTAAAGGGAGGGATGTATTATTATCAAATTTCTTCAGGAAATGAAAATTTAGACAAAGGTCGTTTCATAAAGCAATAGATAATGAGTCAAAAAAAACCTAGAATTGTCATAGTAGATGCCTTACGAGGATTTGCTTTATTAGGAATCATATTGATTCACAGCATCGAACATTTTGATTTTTTCTATCCTCCAGAGCTAAACTATTTATTCTCACCTGCTCTTGATGGTTTTGTGTTTGAAACTATTTTCCTTTTAATAGCAGGAAAAGCATATTCCATTTTCGCTTTAATGTTTGGCTTTAGCTTTTTTATACAAATGGATAGGCAGAAACAATTAGGTATAGATTTCAGAGCCCAATTTATTTGGAGGTTGTTTATATTGATGGGTTTAGGTTTTGTGCATTCCTTATTTTACGAAGGAGATATATTGCACATTTATGCCATTCTAGGCATGAGCTTGGTTTTATTTGATAGATTTAAAACAAAACATTTGATCATTATTGCTGGTATCTTGGCCTTACAGATTCCAACATTAATTCAGCTAACAGTCGCATTGCTGAATCCAAATTATATATTTCAAGAAACTTTTGGAGCAGGATTATGGGGCATTGGCAGCGAAATATTTGCTAAAGGGAGCTTCTTTGAAGTCATAGAATATAATAACTGGCGAGCCAGAACAGCTGTTTGGGGCTGGACCTTTTATAATGGAAGATATTTAATGTTGATTGCTCTATTTATCTTTGGTTTGGTATTAGGGAGGGAACAATTTTTCCACAAATTAAAGGAGAATAAAAAAACGCTAGAAAAAATAGCCTTAATCACTTTCGTTTTTTCTGTGGTCATTATTCAATTCAAGACTTTATTAATCACTTTGCCCCTAGCTGAAACCCAGAGCTATTTTTTAAATATACTTTTAGGCGCTTATACCAGTTTCACCCATACCTTCTTTATCTTTTCAGTTTTTTGTCTCATTTATATCAAGTTTAGCGAGGCTAAAGTATTTAATTATTTAGCTGTTTATGGTAGAATGAGCCTATCAAACTATGTGGGTCAATCCATGATAGGAGTATTCATCTTTTATGGATATGGATTGGGCATGTACAGATTTATGGGTTCCACTTGGAGTTTGATTTATGGAATACTGTTTTTTATTCTGCAAGTCAGCTTTAGCCATTATTGGATGAAAAATTATTATTATGGTCCATTGGAATGGCTATGGAGAGCTTTGACTCAGCTGGACTTCTCGATTCCACTCAAAAGAAAAATAATTAATTCGAAGATTTAGTGTGTAATATTGCCATTGATTTTCATAACTTAGCGAGGTTAAATATTCAATTAATGGCTTCTAGATTACAAAAAACCTTTTTACTCTTTACTATATTGCTTTGTCTTTCTGGCTTTTCGCAGCAGAAACTTATAGGCACTTCTAGCGTACGAAACTATTCACGATCCGAAATTAATGCTGGAATCCAAAACTGGAGTATTCAGCAAGGCGATAATGGAAAAATGTATTTTGCCAATAATTCAGGATTATTGGAGTTTGATGGTGTAAATTGGAGAAACTTTCCAATAACCAATAATGGATTGGTTAGAAGCTTATATATTGATGTTGAAGGAATCATTTACGCTGGTGGATTTAATGAAATTGGATATTATAAAAAAAAGGAAGATGGGTTTTATCAGTTTCATTCTATTAGAAATTTAATTCCCAATGAGTATAATGATTTTGATGACGTCTGGAGAATATCTTTTAATTTGGATGGTATCATCTATCAATCCTTTTCTCAATTAATGATTTATAATGATGATAGTATTACGGTGATAGCAGCCCCTTCCGAATTTCATCTTTCTTATCAACTCAATAATAATTTTTATGTAAATGATATGGAACAAGGCTTATTGCGCTTGGCGATGGGTAAACTTTTTCCACTCAAAGGGGCCGAAAGTTTAAGGGGGAAAGAAATTTGGGGAATCTTAGAACACAATGATCAAATGTTGATATCCACGGCTTCCGATGGAGTTTTTACCTATGATGGGAATTCTGTAATCCCATGGGCTACAAATGTCAACGAGTTTTTAAAGAAGAATCAAATATTCTGCTCTTATAAAACGAAATCAGGAATATTATGCTTCGGAACCATCCAAAATGGATTAGTCATGGTGAATACCAAAGGCGAATTAATACAGCATTTAAACATGTCCGATGGACTTCAAAACAATACCATTCTTAGCATTGGTGAAGACAATTTGGGTAATTTGTGGTTAGGCACCGATAAAGGAATCGATTTTGTAGAAATTAGTTCTCCATTGTCGCGTATATCTTACAATTTTGGCGCGGGTACTGGATACACTGCCAGATATTTTGAAGACAATCTGTATTTGGGTACTAATCAAGGACTACAAGTTACGCAGCAAAATTCAACTTTGTCGAATAACTTGTTGAACAAAAAATTAAAAATCATCCCTAAAACCCAAGGGCAAGTTTGGTCCTTGAATGAAATAGATGGAAGCCTTTTCTGTGGACATAATTATGGGACGTTTATTATTGAAGGAGAAGAAGCCCAACAAATATCCGATATCCCAGGGGGCTGGGCCTATATTCAAACCCCAAAAGACTCTACTAAGGTAATCGGGGGTACTTATAGTGGATTAATACTATTTGAAAAGATAAATGGACAATGGGCCTTTAAAAAGGTGTTGGATGGCTTTTCCGAATCCGCCAGAGACATAGCATTTGATGGGGATGGATATTTGTGGATGATGCATGGCTTTAAAGGCGTTTATCGATTTATTCTTAGTGATGATTATGAAACCATATTGCAAGTCGATTATTTTAATTCAAGTAACTCCATTTTGGATGAACAGCTTTTTAGCCTCTGCACACTAAAAGGGAAAATACATTTTCTGACTGGAGATGGAATGTTCTCCTATTCCAATAAAAAAGAGGACTTTATAAGGGAGGATTTTTTTAAGCCTTTTATTAAGGATTCCCAAGTAAGAATGGTTAGTGAAGATAAAAATCATAATATCTGGTATTTTACTGCTGGGGAATTAGCTGTATTAAGGTTTGGAGAGGATGGTAAATACTATAATGTCACCCTCCCCTTTATGAAATTAAAAGGCCAATTTGTGAATGGTTTCGAGTTTGTAAACACCCAAAAAGAAGATCATTGTCTTATTGCTACAGAAAATGGTTTTGAGTATTATTCTCTAAAAGTTCAGAAAGATTATAATGTTCCATTTCAGTCCTATATTAATCAAATGCGGACCTTCAAACCCGATTCTGTATATTACTATTCTGCAACTGACAAACCCGTCCAAATTAATTATACCAATAACGATATAGAGTTCACATTTTCAGCCAACGATTTTGAAAACCCTAATGATGTAGTTTATTCTACCATGTTAGAGGGTTACGAGAAGGAATGGTCAGATTGGGACAGTAGAAACACAAAAGAGTATACCAATCTATTTGAGGGAAATTATACCTTCCAGCTAAGAAGCAAGAATATATATGGGGTTAGCACCCAAGCCATAGCGTTTAAATTCATTGTTTCCCCTCCATATTATCGTAGTATTCTGGCCTATATTATTTATTTCATAGCCTTTCTCATTTTCTTAATGCTGCTCTTTGTTATTATTAATAGAAGACTAAAAGCGGTAAAAAGCAAGCATGAAGAAGAACAAGCAAGATTGTTTCGTAAGAAGGAAGCAGAATTACAAAAAGAAGCTTTAGAAGCGGAGAAGGAACTCATAAAAATGAGGAATGATAAATTAAGACTCAGCATCAAATTAAAAAACAAAGAACTCGTTAACTCCACCTACGAAACCATACATAAAAATGAAATACTTATTCAGCTCATTAATGAACTAAAAGAAATTAGTACTAAAGTGACTAGTGAAGAGAATAAGCATCAATTAAGAATGATGCTCAAAAGAATACGAAAAGAAATTAATAACGATAAGCAATGGCAGGTTTTTGAAACCAATTTTGAAAATGTGCATGAGGAATTCTTGAAGAGAATCAAGTTAGCCTACCCAGGCTTAAGTCCTCGAGAGCTCAAATTATGTGCTTATCTAAGAATCAATAAATCAAGTAAAGAGATTTCACTACTAATGAATATCTCAGTAAGAGGAGTCGAGATTAGTCGATACCGTCTCAGAAAAAAATTGGAGCTTGATAGAGAAGTCAATTTAACCGAATTTATATTGAAATTTTAACATATTGCCCCTTCTTTTCTATATCAATGATTGATGTAGTAAGTAATATCCACCTATATATTTTTTAAGTATCACAATTACAGCACTATAAATGCATTATTGTTGTATTTTTGATGTAGTCAAAAATACAAATGATGTGTTTTTGATGAAGCTATATATTTGATATTACCTACCTGTAAAGCTATTTTCGCAATCGATTGTTACTAAATAATTTAACAAATCAATAATTTTTAATAAAAATTAAGACTCAATTTAATTAAAATCAATCGTATGAAAAATGTTTTACTAGTAGTTTTCGCTCTAATGTTGACTATTGGCCTACAAGCTCAAAGTATTACTGTCAGTGGTAGAGTTTTCGCTGAAGGTGATGATTTAGGACTTCCAGGAGCCACAATATTAGAGAAGGGAACCACCAATGGAGTTGTTACCGATTTTGATGGTAATTATTCCATAAGTGTATCCCCAGATGCTGTATTGGTATTCTCATTTGTGGGAATGGCAGGACAAGAAATGGCCGTTGAAGGCAGAACCCAAATTGATGTTACATTATCTAATTCAACAACTCTAGATGAGGTTGTTGTTATTGGTTATGGTGAAATCAAGAAAAAAGATGTAACAGGTGCGGTTTCTCAGATGAATGCTGAGAAAATCGAAAAGCTCAAACCTGTAAAGGTGGAACAAGCCTTACAAGGGACCATGGCTGGAGTTAATGTGACCAGTCAATCTGGTGCTCCTGGTTCAGGATACAATATCCGAATTCGTGGAGTTGCTACCAATGGTGATGCTGCTCCATTGGTTATTGTCGATGGATATGTGGGGGACTTAGGAACCTTAAGTCCTAGTGATATCGAAAGTGTGACTGTACTTAAAGATGCACAGGCAGCTATTTATGGAGCTTCTGGGGCAAATGGTGTAATCCTAGTAAAAACAAAACAAGGCAAAAAAAATTCACCAACCAGAGTTACGCTTAATAGTAGTTTAGGTATGCAGGAAACATCTAGGAAAATCCCACTGTTAGACGCTACTGAATATGCTGCAATTCTAAATGAAAGTTATGCTGCTGCAGGTGATCCAATTCCTTATCCAGACCTCTCTGGTTTAGGTCAAGGAACCAATTGGCAGGATGAATTATTTCAAACAGCACCACTTTTCGATAATAACTTAAGCGTGTATGGAGGTACTGAAAAGTCGACCTATACTTTAAGTGCTTCTGATTTACGCCAGCAAGGTATTATAGGTGGTGATAAAACAGGTTTTAACAGAAGTACTGCAAGATTAAGTTTAACAACTGAATTATATGAGTGGTTGAATTTTAGTACAAATGTTTCGTATTCTCATATTGACAGAAAAACTATAAATGATTTTGGTTTGGCCTCCGTATTGTTTAATGCCTTAAATATGCCATCAGTACATCCAGTTTATGGTGAATCAGGTGACTATTTTTTAGCTCCTAGCGATTTAGGTATCGAGGTGATTAATCCGATGGCTCAAATAGCTAATACTTATAATGATTATGATATCAATAAACTTTTCGGAAACGCCAGCTTAGATGCTAGTTTTGCTCAATATTTTAAAGCAACTGCACGTATTGGTTTTAATACTGCTTATGCTAAGTCTAAATCCTTTTCACCTATTGTTGATTACGGAGGAAAAGTTTTTGATGTTTCTAGAAGTAGTGTATATCAAGATAGAAACAACTATAACGATTATACATTCGATGCTTTTGTTACTTATGAAAGAACATTTAACGAAACACATCATGTTACTGCCATGCTTGGTACTACTGTTCTTAAAAGCTGGGGTGATTATTTAGGTGCAACAGGATATGATGTCCCTAATAATTCAGTGGATTTTGCCGATATCAGCCTAACAAATGGCTTAGTAGATTCTAAAAACATTGGTTCTTATGTTTATGATACTAGAAAGCTATCTTATTTCGCAAGAATGCAGTATGATTATAAAGGTAAATACTTAATATCTGCCATGCTTAGACGCGATGCTTCTATGAAGTTTGGACCGGAAAATGCAGCTGCATATTTCCCATCAGTAACAGGAGGTTGGATTTTATCTGACGAAGCTTTTATGAAGGACATTAATAATGTTGATTTAGTAAAGCTAAGAGGTAGCTACGGTATCTTAGGTAACGATAGAATTGGTGATTTCCTTTATCTTTCACAACTATCAGGAGAGGCCGTTTATGTATTTGATAATATGTTGACTTATGGTACTGCCATTGGTCCATTGCCAAATCCAAGTGTAAAATGGGAACGTTCAAAGCAATTTGACTTAGGTGCTGACCTAAGTTTCTTTCGCGATAAATTAGATTTCACTGTTGATTATTACTCTAAAGTGACTGATCAACTTCTAATTGGAAATATTCCTGTGTCAGGTATATTGGGCATCACTGCTCCTGGAGCTTCTGGCCCAACGGTAAATGCTGGAGCGGTTAAAAACAGTGGTTTAGAATTCTCAGTAGGTTATAGAGGTCAAATTGTAGAAGGCTTAAAATTCAATGTAAACTATAATGTGACCACTATCCGTAATGAAGTACTTGAAGTAGATAATGGAACCGGATTTATTGAGGGTGGTAATTTTAGTGTTGGACAACCATTGATTTCAAGAATGGAAGAGGGTCAACCCATTGGTTATTTCTATGGATACCAAACTGATGGTATTTTCCAAACACAAGCCGAAGTAGATGCACACCCCAGTCAAATAGCCTTAGGTGCTCCTGCACAACCTGGTGACTTCAGATTTAAAGATTCAAATAATGATGGTGTTATCAATACTGAGGATAGAGTGAACCTTGGTAATCCTATTCCTGATGTGGTTATGGGGTTTAGTTTTTCTTTGGATTACAAAGGAATTGATTTTGCTATTAATGCTTATGCATCTCTTGGGAATGATATCGTAAGAAATTATGAGAGAGCACAGCCAAATGTGAATAGAATGAGTTATATTTTAGACAGATGGACTGGTCCAGGTACCACTAATGAAGTACCAAGAGTAACAACTGCGGCAACTGCAAATAATGTATTCTCCGATTTTTATGTGGAAGATGGCTCTTATTTAAGAATTCAGAAAATTCAGTTGGGTTATACAATACCTGAAAGATGGACAAGCAAAGCATCTATTCAGAAATTTAGACTTTTTGCATCCATTGATAACCCATTTACATTCACAAACTATACTGGTTTCGATCCTGCTGCTTCAAATGGTAGCCCTATTGGAGCAGGTATCGATTATGGATTTTATCCTGCTTCAAGAATTTATACTTTCGGATTTAGCCTTAACTTATAATATTAAAAACTATGAAAAATTTATTATATAAAACAATCATGATTTTAGGGTTTATAGGCTTAATGATAACTATAAACTCTTGTTCCGACAATTTTGTTCAGGAAGCTCCTGAATACTCTATAGACTCAGAAAACTATTTTAATTCTGAGGACGATTATTATAAAGCCCTTGTTGGTGCTTATGATCTATTACAACCAACTTATCAAAATGTAATAGTTGGTGAAATTGCCTCAGATAATACACTTTGTGGTGGCGAAAGTCCTACAGATGTTATTGGCTGGCAACAGATCGATGACATGATACATACCCCTGTAAATAGTAATCTTCGTGAAATATGGAGCCTTATGTTTTCTGGCGTTCAGCGTTGTAATTATTTTATGGAATATAAAGACAAAACTGATTTTGATGGTAGAGAAGCCATGATTGGTGAAATCAGATTCCTAAGAGCTTATTATCATTTCGAACTGGTTAAATGGTTTGGTGGTATTCCTTTAAAAATTGATGAACGCTTTCAATTAGGTGATGAATTAAATATTCCAAGGTCTTCTGTTGATGAGGTTTATGCTCAAATTGAAGCTGATTTAATTGCTGCTGCAGCAGTTTTGCCCGATGTTCCTCTTCAACAAGGAAGAGCCACAAAAGGAGCTGCCTTGTCTTTATTAGGAAAAGCCTATTTATATCAAGAAGAATTTACTAAAGCTGCAACCACTTTAGATGAAGTCATCAATAGCGGTGTATATGTTCTTGCCGATAATTATAATTCAATATTTGAACACGAAGGTGAAAATGGCCCTGAATCTGTATTTGAAGTGCAATATACAGACCTTGAAGGTGCTGGTTTTGGATGTCTACAATGTAGTGAAGGTAATGTAGCCGTTGGTTTTAGTGGAGTTCGTTCTTACGATGGTCCTCTCTTTTCTTCCGGATTTAGCTTTAATGTTCCTACTGCCGAAGCTGCAAGTATTTATAGTCCTGGTGATCATAGATTAGGTGTAACCATTTTAGATATTGTGGCCTGGTCTGATACAGCTGGAGCTGGCTATTCAACAGGAAATGAGCATACTGGATATTTTAATAGAAAATATATTCCTCGTAAAAGAAGTGAGAATGCACAGAATGATCTTAACTTAACCAATCCTAACAACTATCGAGCTATCAGATATTCTGATGTATTATTGATGGCTGCTGAGGCAAATAATAGAGGTGGTATCTCTGATGCAAAAGCCCAAGATTATTTAAATCAAGTAAGAAGACGTGCATTTACTGATGAAAATCATGACATTACACTTTCTGGTGCTGATTTAACTGAAGCTATATATCATGAGAGAAGGCTTGAGTTATTTGGAGAGGGACATCGTTTCTTCGATTTAGTAAGAACTGGAAAAGCCGCTAGTGTTATAGATGGTTTTGTAGTGGGTAAGCACGAAGTTTTCCCCATTCCTTTAGAAGAGATTAACTTTTCTGCTGGTAACTGGTCTCAAAACCCAAATTATTAATTTAAAAGTCAGATAAAATGAAGATAATAAAAAATATATTGAGTATCGTTCTATTACTGGCCATTTTTAGTGCCTGTCAAAAGGACGATCCATCTTATAGTCTGGATAATATCCAGCCACCTTCAAAACTTGAGATCATGTTTGATGTTGCTCAAGATAATACGGGTATAGTTACCGTTTTACCCGCTGCTGAAGGGGTGACCGCTTATGAGGTTTGGTTTGGTGATGTTGAGGGAGAACTCCCTTCTAAGTACACTCTAGGAGAACTCATCTCTCATACCTATTCAGAGGGAAACTACAATGTAAAAGTTAAAGCAATTGGTTTAACAGGTTTGTCAACAATGGGTGAACAAGCTCTTACGGTTAGCTTTAAAGCTCCAGAGAACCTTGTGGTTACTGTGACTCCTGACCAAGTGAATCCTAGGATTGTTGAGGTGTCGGCTACAGCTGATATGGCAACATTAATCCATATCTATTTTGGAGATGTTGAAGACGAAACTCCTGTAAGCATTTTACCAGGTGAAGCTACACAACATACTTATGCAGAACCAGGTGATTATGAATTAAAAGTAATCGCTAAAAACTCTGGCTCAGCCACCACTGAATATACTGAAACATTAACTATCTTAGAAGCTAGTGACCCTATTACGTTACCTATAGATTTTGAATCTTTCACTGTGAATTATACTTTTTCCGATTTTGGTGGAGTGAGTTCTGCAGTAATCGATAATCCAGACGCTTCTGGTATCAATACCAGTTCTAAAGTTGGTCATTCTTTCAAATCTGCTGGTTCAGAAACCTGGGGAGGTAGTTTGTTAACACTAGGTGCTCCAATTGATTTTTCAGCCGGCAATTTATTTAAAGTAAAAGTATGGTCGCCTAAGTCTGGAGCTATTGTTAAACTAAAAGTTGAAAATTTAGATAGCGGTGATATAGCTTATGAAATGGATGCTACAACTACAACTTCCAACGAATGGGAAGAATTAGTTTATGATTTCTCAGGAATTGATGGAACTCAAAGCTATCAAAAAATAGTGATCTTCTTTGACTTTGATAATGTTGGAGATGATTCAGATTACTATTTTGATGATATTAAACTAGGTAGTGCAGCTCCATCAACAGGTTTAGTAGGAACTTGGAAAATGGCTCCAGAAGCAGGTTCGCTAGGTGTTGGTCCAGGACAAGGAGATATTTCTTGGTGGGCTATTGATGATGCTGGTGTAAGTGATAGAGGATGTTTCTTCGACGACGAATATGTTTTCTCAGCAAATGGCAGCTTTAGCAATGTTTTAGGTGCTGATACTTGGGTTGAAGCATGGCAAGGCGTGGAAGCAGACGGATGTGGAAGCCCTGTGGCTCCTCATGATGGCTCTGCGGCTGCCACCTATAATTACGATGAATCCGCCGGTACAGTTACTCTTAATGGAATAGGCGCTTATCTTGGAATTCCTAAAGCAAATAATGCTGGAGAATTAACAAGTCCAGCTGATGCACCAGAATCTATTACCTATATTATTGAACTACAAGATGGTGGAAATACAATGATTATTGATATTGAAGCTGGAGCAGGTGTTTGGTGGAGATACAAACTTGTAAAAGAAGGCGGAGGAGGAGAACCTTCTCCAATAGCTGGTACTTGGCAAATGGCTCCAGAAGCAGGTTCGCTAGGTGTTGGTCCAGGACAAGGAGATATTTCTTGGTGGGCTATTGATGATGCTGGTGTAAGTGATAGAGGATGTTTCTTCGACGACGAATATGTTTTCTCAGCAAATGGCAGCTTTAG